>JBGCES010000428.1:0-2335 GCA_045106545.1 Saprospiraceae bacterium | reverse complement strand
CATACCATTCGTGGATGACCATTAGATATTTATTACTTGGTTCTTCGGGCGTGATCGCGTAAGCCGTTCCTTTTTGACCATCGGGAGTTGCATATTCCAGCATTTCGCCCTTGCCAGCTACTGTTGTTGCGGTCGGTTTTTCATGTGCGTTTTTAAATTCCTTATCATCCGCGAATTGCCCCATATCGTCGGATTTTTCCGCAGTGGATTGATTGGTTTCGCCACAAGCGAAAAGGAATAAGCTGCATATTAAAGTTAAGCGGGTAAGATTTTTGAACATAGTTTTGAAAAATTTAAGTGAAGGGTAAAAGGAAATAGAGAAGAAATTTTACATGATTATTCTCTACTGCTTTTCAAAAAATAAAATTAAGCTAAAAAACTACAATCAGATGTTTTCATCAATATTTAATATAGTAATTTTGCAGCAAGTTAATAAAGATAAGAGGTATCTCCGATATACCTCTTATCTACGACCAATAAAACTGATCAATTATGACCGAAAATATTACCACCACTATTCCCTTTGAACGTAAGAAACTCACGGACGAACAACTCCGCGATCTATATAAAAGTTTAGTCAAACCGCGTCTGATCGAAGAGAAGATGCTGATTTTGTTGCGCCAAGGTAAGATTTCCAAATGGTTTTCGGGTATTGGGCAAGAAGCGATTTCAGTCGGTTGTACGAGCGCGTTGCGGAGCGAAGATATTATGTTTCCGATGCACCGAAATTTGGGTGTTTTTACTACGCGCGAAGTGCCGCTGCCACGCTTATTTGCACAGTGGCAAGGCAAGGAATTAGGGTTTACCAAAGGACGGGATCGTTCTTTCCACTTTGGAACTTTGGATTATCGTTTGGTGGGCATGATTTCGCATTTGGGACCACAATTATCCTTGGCAAGTGGCGTTGCTTTGGCGAATGAGTTGAGTGGAAACGGGCAAGTATCGCTCGCTTTTACAGGCGAAGGCGGCACGAGCGAAGGCGAATTTCACGAAGCATTGAATACGGCAGCCGTTTGGCAATTACCCGTCATTTTTGTGATTGAAAATAATGGCTACGGATTGTCTACGCCGACGAGTGAGCAATATCGCTGCAAACACTTAGTTGATCGCGCGAAGGGTTATGGAATGAAAGGCTACCGCATTGATGGAAATAATGTACTGGAAGTATATCACACCATCAAACGTGTAGCGGATAAAATTCGTAAGAATCCTGAACCGATTTTAATCGAATGCGATACCTTTCGGATGCGCGGACACGAAGAAGCGTCGGGTACAAAATATGTTCCTCAAGCGTTGATGGATGAATGGGGCGCAAAAGATCCCGTAGAGAATTTTGAAAAATGGCTGCTGGATGAAGGCGCAATTACGGAAGCAGAAATTGCCGAAATCAAAGCAGGCATTAAAGCGGAAATCAAAGCAGGCTTGGACGTAGCGAATAATCTGCCGACGATGACCTCCTCGGTTGAACAAGAACTCAATGACGTTTACGCACCTACCGAGATTACCACGACTTACCCCGAGGTAGATTCCACGGAACGGCGTTTTATTGATGCGATTTCGGATGGTTTGCGGGAAGCGATGCAACGCTATGATAATCTAGTTTTAATGGGGCAGGATATTGCAGATTATGGTGGCGTTTTTAAAATCACGGATGGCTTTACGGAGCAATTTGGTAAAGCGCGCGTGCGAAATACGACCCTTTGTGAAAGTGCCATTGTTGGAATTGGCTTAGGATTGAGTTTACAAAACCATAAGGCGATGGTCGAAATGCAATTCGCTGATTTCGTCACTTGTGGTTTTAATCAAATTGTCAATAACCTCGCTAAGTTACATTACCGCTGGGGACAAAATGCTGATGTTGTGATTCGCATGCCTTGCGGCGGTGGAGTAGGAGCAGGGCCTTTTCACTCGCAGACCAACGAAGCATGGTTTGTAAAAACGCCAGGTCTAAAAGTCGTTTATCCTTCTAATCCAGTGGACGCGAAAGGGCTATTGCTAGCCAGTCTTGCCGACCCCAATCCAGTGTTGTTTTTTGAACATAAAGGTTTGTATCGTAGTCTAACAGATGATGTACCCAATGGACATTACACGATTGAAATCGGTAAAGCGAACTTGGTAGAAGCAGGCGAAGAAGTTTCTATTATTACTTACGGAATGGGCGTACACTGGGCGAAAGCAGTGGCAGAGAAACTCAATATTGCAGCGGATATTTTGGATTTACGGAGTTTAGCGCCTTTGGATTACGATGCCATTGAAGCGACGGTAAAAAAGACGAATCGCGTACTGATTTTGCACGAAGATTCGTTGATTGGCGGTATTGGCGGTGAGTTGTCAG
>JBGCES010000427.1:0-2132 GCA_045106545.1 Saprospiraceae bacterium | reverse complement strand
GCGTGTTCGGTGATAAATTCGAGGTGTTTTTTATAAAAACCAGCCATCTCAGGCGGAAGGGTAAACACGGCTAGGCGATTGATGCGTCGATGCGCAAAGAAACCCCAATCTGCTACATTAGTTACTGGACTAAAACTGCTTAATAGCAGTAGTACTAAGCAACTTCCGATGATTATTAGTAAATATTTATTTAAAAATTGCATAGAAGGTTTTTACAAATTGTACTGAGTAGATTGACAAAATTGTTGAATTGTCAAATTGTGTCAAATTGTTCATATTAAGCGATTTATATAATTTTAATAATCAATTAGATGCGTGAACCTACTTAACTATATCACCTATCTAGTTTGCCTTAATTCAACACCCGTTTAGGTTGTTCAAAGAAATTTGGATACTGCCAAAATAGCTTTTGAAATACGAGATTTTGCACCATCATAAAATCGCCATTGCTCACATCGACATGGTATCGCTCAACAATTTTTTTCTTATCATAATACGCATTATTATCTTCATCATACAAATGATAGTCTTGTAAAATTGGAAAGAAACGCGCTGAACGCGTTTCAGCGTTTTTATTGGTTAAACTGATGATTACGAAAGGTTGTAGTTGTCGAATGGAATCTTGAATCGGGACTTCGTTTTTAAAATCTTCTGCGCCGATATTTTTAAAGCCCGTCAAGTAAGCTTCTACTTTTCCTTGATTAACTTCTCGATTGATAGGGGTGGTGAGTTCATAAAATGGCTCTACTTTGAAATCATATTTTCCCGTTCGTTCCAATTTGAACGACTTATTTTTTTGTAAAGGATATTCTACACTTACGGTTTGAATGTCTTCCACTTCTTCCGCAAAAACAGCTCGATCGCGCCAATCATCTCCCAATAAACTGTAGCGGAATCGAATATTTCCTTCCCAGCTCGGAATATTAACCACATAGGGCTGATCCGAACCTTCCATGATGCCGTATGTGCCACGCTCGTCGGAGGTAGAACCACCAATATAATAGGTTTTGACGGGTTGCGTACCTTTTTTATAGATTTCGACTTTGATGCCATTCGTTGCCAAATCTGCGACCATACCTTTTACTGCTGCTTCTGCTGGTTTATATTTCATTTCTATTTTTTGCACCGCATCTAGCAAGTTGCGGATAGCACCAGGACGAGCAGGATATTTATCCGCATAAATCCAGTCTTCCGCATTTTTTCGTGTAAGAGTAGTGGTATTTCCAGCTCGGTCGGCAATAAATATTTTAGTAATATTTTCGACGTCTTTCACTTTAAAAAGTCGATCTTGACCCACCATTGAGGTCGGTGTTTTATCTTGATTTTGGGTTAAGAACCAATAAGTCCCGCCACCAAGCAAAAGAAAAAGAACGAGTAGAATTATCGTATTACGCATATAGAATCGTGATTTAAAATTAGTTTTGCTATTAATAAACGTTTGGAATGAGGGATGTATTTTTCGGAGAACGAAGATAGGAAAGCATAGAAAATGAGCGTCATTATTGGCGTTTTTATTTAGTCATAAGTCAGGAGGCTATCAGAATGCTTATTTTGCGTTATTATACAAATAATGATTGAATAAGGTTTTAACATTTTAAATTTGATAAAAAACACTCCAGAATTATAAATTTGGAGCAATTGAACTTGTAATTTCAGGTTTTCAATCTCTTTTGCGTTATCTTTGATGTTCAGATTTAGTATTTTGATTTTTATACTCTGACAAATTATATCCTTCCTTAAATTTTCTTCCACACTTACTATAAGCAAGTTTTTCTCTCATTAAATGTGATTACAAAGAATTTTTCAATCGAAACTTTCTTGACCAAACTTGTATTAACCGATTTTTTATCAACATAAAACGCCTTAGAACATGTATTTAAGAACTACTCTGATGTTCTTATGTCTTTTTGCTATTGTAAACATTGTAAAAAGCTTAGAAAACTATTCTACTTCCGAACTTTCCATGAATTTAACTGAGGAAGAATGTAATGACTTGCATTTTTCCACCTTAACATGTGACATTCTCAGCCTTAGCTTTTCAGAAACTTGTATGAGCGACTCGTTTAGTCTGAATATCACGGTAGAATTCTCTTCGCCATCACCGACAAGTACGTTGAATTTATCCTATGGTA
>JBGCES010000426.1:0-1793 GCA_045106545.1 Saprospiraceae bacterium | reverse complement strand
AAGCCAAGCGTTTTTTCAAGTGAAAAAATCTTAACGACCATAAATTCTGCTATGATGGCATTGGCAATAAAAAAGCCGCCAAGAATTAGGAATAATCGTGTACTTTTATTTGCTAAACCTGTTGGCGGTTGGGGTGGATATTTACCCATGTTGGTAGGTGTGTTTGTTGTTTGTGAGTCGAGAAGCATTATTTCAGTATTGAAATTAATAAAAACCAACGTTTTGCTACAATTGTCCGTCTTCACCAGTCAACAGCCTAACTGCTAAAGACTTCAATTAGTTGATCATCTTGCAGAGATAATTTAAAAAATGCTTAATACGCGAATAAAAGACGCTCTCTGAGTCTAAAATTAAAAAGTTATGAAACATATTATTTTAATCATTTTATTACAATTTATTAGTTACTCTTTCCTTCGCGCACAAATTATTGACGCCAATTTTGACCCTGCCGACTCTAATCAAATGCATTATTTAGTGACGACAGATGGCGATCAATTTCTAGGAAAAGCCATCAGTTTGATTAATACGGAGTTGAAATTCTTGCTAAATCAAGATACTATTACTTATTCGCTAAAGGATATTGTGCTGATTGAAGTCATTGATAAGCGAACTGGCGCCTCAATGGAAAGTAATGCCTCAAAAGAAGTCATAAAAACGACCGAATCGATAAAAATAAAAGTCATAAAAACGGGTAATCCGCGCATCGCTGCACACCGAAATTTTATGTCCGAAACGGCTTTTCGATTGCGCAAAGACGAGTCAGAATTACGGAATGCTATCGTTTTGTATAATAGTTATGATTATGGGTTGACAGATCATTTGACAGTAGGTGTACAATCTATAATACCAGGACTAGCAGGTTTTCGTACCAAACTTTCCTTTGATATTAGTGAAATGGTGCATTGGGGAATGGGAACTAGTTTTTATCTAGGCTTTTGGGATGGGAGAGTGGTCAATCATTCATTTGGGTTGCTCACGCTCGGTACTCCTGACCATCATTTGAGTTTTTCGGCAGGACATGGCTGGTCGCTGAATGAAATAAATCGATTTATTTTCGATCCTTTTGGTGGAAGTACGATTGATGATTCAAAGCCTAATACACCAGTTTTTACAGTGGCGGGTTCTTTTAGAATTGCTGACCAATGGAGAGTGATGTTTGAATATGGAACTTTACCCCAAGAAGGAGAATTTAATCGGTTTGTCAATACAACAGTGAGTTGGTTCAAGTATCGGAGTAGCCTTGATTTTGGAATACTGGCATATTATGGAGATAATTTCTTTAATGCTGCCTTACCAGTTGTCGCTTTCGGCTACCGTTTTAACCAAAAACAAGAATTTAAGTAGCTTGACAAAATTGTTTAATTGTCAAATTGTGGCAAATTGTTCATAGTGCGCAACTTGTACGCTTTTATTAATCATAACTTGTACCGACGAATGGCGGTATATATACGTGAACCTATTTAGATAGAATCATTTCTTACAATTTTCTACCTTTGCGCCCGTTTTTGGCGGGTTACTTTAAAACTTTGCCATAGCTTCCACTGTTAACGAAGCGAAATAGTTCAAGGATATTGGATACGGGATTTTGGATGATGGATTGTTCCACATTCTGTCCAATATCCAATATCCTCAATCCAATATTTATAGAAATGGCAAAATTTGCAATCAACCTAAAATCGGGTGCAGTAGAAACGGAAAGCGACGTAATTATCGGAATCGATTTAGGTACAACCAATTCCTGCGTGGCGGTCATGGAAGGTGGGGATGCCAAGGTCATCACCAACCCTGAGGGT
>JBGCES010000425.1:0-7752 GCA_045106545.1 Saprospiraceae bacterium | reverse complement strand
ACTCTCGTCGTCTTAATGGCAAATAATTATCAAAAAGCACAGTTGCGAGAAGTTGAATTTTTTGAAGAACAGATTCAGACGAACTTGCGGACGACGGAGTTATTAGAGCGACAAGCAAGTGATAAATACAGTGATTTACGCTATGTTCTTACGGATTTTAGTAAAGCAAAATATCAAGATTGTGGATTAGTTGCAGCGCGCATTTTTGACTCGGTAGATAAGGTGAGTCAATCGTTGGCGGAACAGCTTAAAATCTTTTCTACAGGCAAAGGAAATATCAAAAAGTATCAGACTAGGATTCATCCCACACTACATCAGCAGTTGATTAAACTGCGCGAAGAAGTACGAATGGAAATGGATTTTATGTTGGAAAAAGGCGGACGACGGTTTGGTATAATTGGTAAGGACAGTATTTATTTTCAAACCAAATGGCATAAAAGAATAGACTTATTGATGTTAGAATTGGCTATTCCAAAACATCCTTTAGTTGCGCATTTGCATCTTTCTAGGCTGTCGGTTGAGGTGGAAAATTTGCGGTTGTTCCTAATTCAGGAAATAGCAGATTTATCCGATTTTAGAAGTACCAATTGCGGTATTGGCTTAGGCGCAGTCATCATGCCTACCCAACACGGACGAAAAGTGGGTGATAAATTTAAGGCAAATATTGGTTTTGGTTATTATTCACTTCCACTGGAATCGACGGATTTTTCCATTAGTGTCAATGGCGACACTTTACCGATGGGAGAACAAGGAAATTTTTTATTTGAAACGGTGATTGGAGCGCAGCGCGAAGTGGAATTTGAGATAGAATATAAAACACGCAGTTTTGTTACGGGGCAAGTAGAAGATTATTCGCGGAAGCAAGAATATACGATTCCATTACCGTAAGTACAATGACAGAATTAGTGAATGGTAGAATGAATGAATTCACCTTGATAATCAAATAATTTAGCTAATGATTTAAATCTGTCCTACTACTTAGTGAGTTCAAAGCAACGTTTACTAAACTTTCGAAAAGTTTAGTAAACGTAATTTTTAGTCAGCACCCTACGCCAACTTCCGCACCGCTGAATTCGGCATTAATTTCAAATTTCTATCCAAAGTCACTAAGTTAATCCCTGGCGTTTTACCTACTTCCAAACTGCCCAAATCTTGCTCAAAACCCAATGCCTCCGCGCCATTCAGCGTCGCCCACTTTAGCAAGGTTCCAAAATCAATACTGGATTGATATTTATTAATCGCCTTCATTTCCTCTAAGATGCAAAGCGTCCAATTAGAAGTCAGGCTATCCGTTCCAATGGTCATTTTGGCGTTGTTGTCCACGAAGTATTTGTAATTGGGTAAGCGATTTTCGATGTATAAGTTCGCGTTGGGACAGGTCGCCCAATAGACGTTGTCGCTCCATTGATGCGCTGCCTGAATGTCTTCGGGCGTAGTCATGGTATTATGCACAAAAAGCGTTCGTACGTTGGGATTCATGTTTTTTAAAGCGGCATGAATCGCCGTTTTTTTCGTTGCCCGAAACTTGCTCAATGGAATGCCGAAGGTTTTATAAAAATCAAGAAAACCGCCCGTTTTGCTAAGAAATAATTCATCCTCATCGGGTGTTTCCTGATTGTGAATACTGACCGTGATATTTGCATCTTCGTTCAGTTCGTTGATTTTTTTATACAAACTTTTAGAAACGCTATAAGGCGCATGCGGTACGGCACTGACCTGATTACCATGCGAACGACTTTGTCCATCATATACTTCTTTGTACTGATCAAAAGTCGCTTGTGCATTGGCATCTTGCATAAAATCAAACATTTCCACGAAAGTGTAGTAACGGATTTTACTCTTGTCTTTGGCTTCTTTGGTGTCTAATTTATTAGAAATATCGCCCACCGCTACAATACCGCGTTCGTCCATCCCATAATCCAAGCGCTCAATTGCGGCATAAATCTCCCCTTGCTTTGTATCTCGAAACTGCACCACACTTTGAATAAAAGGAATTAAACCTGTTCCTGTCGGCACTTTATTGACCATGTGCGATAACTCCAAGTGGCAATGCGTGTTGATAAAACCAGGTGTAATCACGCCTTCGTAGCGTTCTAATTCGTGAAATTCGTGGTCAGTGGCATGATTAATGGCGATAATTTCACCGTCATTATCAATGACGACAACGCCGTCTTTAATGGGTTTGCCAGTAACAGGGAAAACGTAGTCGGCTTTTAATTTACGCATGGATAAAATGGTTTGAAAGTAGTATAAATGTAGTTTGAAAGTTGTTCGAAAGTAGTTCAGGAATACTTAGTCGAATCCAGTTGGTTCAGCTTCGTTGATTATGATCGGAATCATTTTTGAAATTTCTTTTAATTCTATTTGATTCAACTTATCGATGCCTTTTGAATACTTCATTTCACTTAGATAGCTCTTTTGCTCTAAGTAGGAATTTTTCAATAGGTTGTAAATCTTTGTATAGAAATCGTAATCAGTGCCTCTTTCATTTTTTAATCGAGAAATCAATACCGCCTCATAATTATCCTTTTTCACTTTTTCCCAATATGCATTAATAGTTTCAGGTAATGCTTCAATTGACAATTCAGTAGAATCTATTATTATTTTGTTATCTGATTGAATCAATATAGATAGAACAAAATAGTTGCGATTAACTAACCAACTAGGAGTTAATGGTTCTTGACCAAAATTACCATCATAAATACTTTTATCTTGATTAGTTATTGGCGAGGAAGTTGGAATTTTTCTATCTTCATTCTGACACGAAGAAAGTAATAGAATCAGCAGATAGAACACGTAAATGACACGCATGTTGAAAATATTTTACAGGATTTCCGTCTACCGTCTACCGTCCACCGTTTGGTTTAATATTCCAAAACAATCAACCCATTCTTAATTCTTGGTTCAAACCAAGTGGATTTGGGGGGCATCGAACGACCGTGATCAGCGACGTTCATTAGATCTTTTAAATCAACGGGATAAAGACAAAAGCCGACCGAGTCGGATTTTTTTAATGCCTTGCGGCGTACGCCTTCGATGCCTTTGGGACCCTCGATATAATAAACTTGCGTACCTGTACGCACATCTTTAATATCACAAATATCGCGCAAAACGATTCTATTTAATAACTCTGCATCAAGCAGGGCTTCGGGTTCATTTTTTGCAATTTTATTAAGTACTTTTTTACGCCAAGTCAGCATAAACCACTCTCGATTGACATACATGAGGATTTGATATTTCTGTTTGGGTTTACTGGGTTTTGTAAGAATTTTTATATCAAATACTTGTGATAATTTCGCCATAAAGGTCGAAAGCGTTACTTCTTCTAAACCATCAATTACGCGATTAAAATCCAGCACTTCTAGTTCCGTGGTCGGAAAAAAGGCACTCAATAACTGGTCGTATTTTTTGTCAGATGATTCCTTTTTCATCCGTTGATTGAGGATGGCAAGGGTAGAGGTGCGGTGGTGTCCGTCGGCGATATAAGTAGCTGGGATTTTTTTAGCAAAAAGTGCTTGAATTTTATCTACTTCCTTTGGATTGCTCACTTTCCAAAAAGTATGCGTCTGACTTTGATCCTCAAAACTAATTTCGTAAAAAATATCATTCTTTTTAATATTCCGCGCTACCCACTTTTCTACTTCTGGCACTGGCTCGTAGGTCAACAAGACTGGTTTAACCTGTGCTTCTCGTCTGAGCAATAATTGCAATTGCTTTTGCTCTTTAGCGGCTAAGGTGTGTTCGTGTTTTTTGATATTTCCTTCGTTAAAATCTCGAATATCTGAACAGGCAATTATGCCCGTGTAGTGCCGATTGGCTTTTGTGATGCGATAAATATAAACCCCAGTTTGATAGCATTTTTCAAAAAAGCCACTGTCTTTATATTCGTTATAATCCGTTTTGACGGAATCAAAAAACGATTCGGCAGAGGTAATATAATTTAGGTTGGGATAGACCGCACGAAATGGCTGAATGCGCATAAATTAGGTAGTTGGTAGTATTTTAGTTGGGAGTAGGTAGTTGCAAATCAATAATTGTTGCGAGGCACTTAAGTAGATTTACAGATTTAAGACGTTGGACATTAGATAATTGACAGTCCATTCTTTTTTTAACTTCTAAAGTCTAATTTCTAACGTCTATCTACTTATATGCTTAACTTTAAATAAAATCGTAATTTGCACCTACTGCAATTTGCCGCAAAGGTAATAGATCGATTGATAAGCTGATTGTTGAATGATGAATTTTCATTCACTTGTCGTATTTATTATTAATTCCTTCCTGAAATGCTTCGGGATAAACTATTTATCATTAATATCATGTCGCTTCGTTCTTCTAAAATTCGTGCACTCGCTTCTCACCTAGATATGCAATATTTTCCAACGGACGAATGGGGAATGAATGCGTTGTTGCAAGACTTTCGCTTGTTCAAACGTGGACGCCGTAAAACGATTGAAAATGTGATACGTAGTGTCGATCAAATGCTGGAAACAGAAGTAAATGTTTTTGACTATCGCTACACGGTGAGTAGTGGGAAGAGCACAAAAACGCATAAGCAAACCGTCTTTTTTGTACGTTCTAAGAATCTAGCGTTGCCTGAATTTTTAATGAAACCCGAAACTATTTTGCATCAAATGGGCGAGTGGCTCAATTTTACACAAGACATTGATTTTGTTGATTTTCCTGAATTTTCTAAACAGTATTTATTGCAAGGCGAAGACGAAGAATATATACGTTATAAAATGACGCCGCAGGTCTTGCGTTATTTTACGGTAGAAAAAAACTGGACACTGGAAGGCGTGAATTACTTTTTGATTTTTTATCAAAACCGCAAACTGTTAGAGCCGAGTCAGATTAGAAATTTTTACCGTAAGGGAATGGCTGCTTTTTCGATGTTGAAGGAGAAGGAGTTGCTGTAATGGAAAATGGAAAATGACATTTTTAGTGAAAATAGCGTCCGCCAGCGTCAAAAACTAAGGGCGAAATAATTTCAATAACAGCTCTGCGCCTTGAAAACTAGATAACTCACCTTTCAATACGCGTTTTTCAATAATTTTTAATTCATTATTGACGGCCTCATTTTCATAAAAAAGCTTCTGTAATCGATTCTGAATCGTCGCTTCCAACCAGTATTTTGCTTGCCGTTGGCGATTTTTATAAAAAAACTGATTGCTTTTGGTCAATTCTTCATAAGCTATAATTTGTTCCCAAATTTTTTCAATCCCTTCTGCATTCAAACCCGAACAAGTTTCTACGTTGACTTGCCAACCGCTTTCCTTGGCTGGAAATAAGTGGAGGGCATTTCGAAATTCCCGTTTGGCTTGCTTGGCGAGTTGTACGCGTTCGCCATCTGCTTTATTTACGACTACCAAATCTCCCATCTCCATTATGCCGCGTTTGATACCTTGCAGTTCATCACCCGCACCTGGCAAAAAAAGCAGAAAAAAGAAATCAACCATCGAATGTACTGCCGTTTCTGACTGACCAACGCCGACCGTTTCCACTAAAATCGTATCGTAGCCTGCGGCTTCGCAGAGGATAATCGTTTCGCGCGTCTTGCGGGCTACGCCACCCAGCGAGCGACCAGCAGGGGAGGGGCGGATAAAGACCTTTTCGTTATTGGATAATTCTGCCATGCGCGTTTTGTCACCTAAAATACTGCCGCGACTGACTTGACTTGTCGGATCTATAGCCAGTACGGCAAGGCGCTTTTCCTGCCGAGTTAGGTACTGCCCAAAACTTTCGATAAACGTACTTTTTCCCACTCCAGGCGTTCCCGTAATGCCAATGCGAATGGATTGATTGGCAAAAGGTAGGCATTGTTCTATGACTTGCTGCGCTAATTCCTGATGGTCGCTGCGCGTACTTTCGATGAGTGTAATGGCTTGACTTAAAATAACTCGATCTCCTTTTTTAATTCCTTCAACAATTTCCTCCACCTGCGGTAAGCGAGTAGCTTTTCGTCGTCGCTTGCGCAAACGCGGGTTGATCGAACCTACTGATTCAACGCCATCAATGACTTGTGGAGTGGTTTTCTTTTTCAAAGGAAAGGAATTAAAATGCCCTAATGAAAATCAAAGTGTGATGGAAAGTCACCATTTGATGCAAGTTCGTTTCAAGGCGAACTTGTTTTTATGGTATAAAAGTAGTCAAATTAGCAGAAAACGCGATTTTAAGAGGTGTTAAAATGCTAGGAGAGGAAAAGAAAAAGTGTTAAGAGAATAAAATAAAGTATTGATAGTCAGTTGATTATAATTTTAACACTTTCGTAAAAGGGTTAAACTGTCTTAATTGTGGTCTCTACGTTGTTAAACCCACTTTTATTGCTTGTTTACTGCCTTTTTTTCAGGTTACTTTGTAATAACATTAGCGAAGTAATCAATCCAATATTTGAGTTTTATAATTGATTATTTCGCAGGATATTTTACGTCAAACATGATTCGTCTATATTCATCTGCGCAGCTTATTTATTCTATTTGAGCTGTGTGGATTTTTTTCAAAAAACGAAAAACGAACGACTTAGTTTTTTGCTGTGAGAACGCAAATACAAACATGTGAACGAGTAATTCCGCAAAGTTATTACACATTATTCCATTACTCGTTACACATTAAGTTCCGCTACCTTGACCCATTATATTTTTAAGCTATGAAAAATGATTAAGTAGAGACGTTATACCATAACGTCTAATTTCTTGATGACGTCTAATGTTCAAAAAAAACTTGAGCGGAGCCGTTAAATTTAACGTCTCTACATCCGACCGGTTTGGTTGCTGATATTATTTGTGAAAACTAGTAATCATTGGACTCTCTTACTTCCTGACCGGTCATTTTTTATTTTAGAAGTGAGAGGTGAGAACGTTTCACTGAGAGAAGAGAGAGCATAAACGTGGCTATCTCTCTTCTCCCTTTTCTTTCTCCCGCATCTCTTTAATTTTCCAATACCGTAGAAAAACGCCCCATGCCATCAGCCGACTGATGATAAATCCAACCTGTCCATCTAGGATACCAAGTTGCCAGAAGTAATGTTTGCAGAAGCGAAAGAGTGGTTTAAGATAGAGATGAAAAAAAGTAACGCGTGGTGTTTTTGAGAAATGATCTTGTGCCGACCAGAGCGCGTAGCGTTCGATTTTGGCGAGATAATGCGCTACGTTTTTAAAAGTAAAATGCAGCATTGGTTGTTGTAAAGTACCAATTGCTAATCCTTCTGTTTTAATTTCCTCGTGTACCTGTTTGTCATCATAACTGCATTTGTCGCGCTGAATCAAGCGAATGACTCTGTCGCCTTGCCAACCGCTATAACGTACCCGCTTACCCATAAAATGGTTTTGCCGCTTGATCCAATAGGCATCTTTTACAGGTTTATTTTCAATGATTTTCTGAATTTCCTTTCGTAGTAATTCCGTTACGCGCTCGTCGGCATCTAAAATTAATACCCACTCAAAACGAGCGCGTGGAATCGCCCAGTTCTTTTGGTCAGCGGGACCTTGGTAGGTACGTTGTAAAACAGTAGCTCCCAATGCTTCCGCTATTTCTTTAGTGCTGTCTTCGCTGTAAGCATCTACAACTAATATTTCCTGTGCCCATTTGACCGATTCTAGTACGCCGCGAATGTTATCCGCTTCGTTGTGGGTCGTAATGATGACGGAAATTGGCAGCATGGATGGTCGTTAGCACACCGGTCAGAGACGCGGCGCGAGCGATAGCATAGTTATAGAATGATTTCGTAGAGACGTTTTACTAAAACGTCTTTAACAC
>JBGCES010000424.1:0-42084 GCA_045106545.1 Saprospiraceae bacterium | reverse complement strand
GATGAACTACCGCAACTGCTTTATAATGCTCGTCGAGAACTACTCTTATCTTTTCTGATTTTTGCCTTAGGTATGTTAATCGGCGTCCTATCGGGGGCTATGGATAGCGATTTTGCGGAAGTGATTTTGGGGGAGCGCTACGTAGAAATGACCTTAGAAAATATACGTTCGGGCGATCCAATGGCGGTGTATAAAGAATCTAGTCCATTTGGGATGTCGTTTGGTATTACGATTAACAATTTATGGGTCGCCTTTCTCACTTTTGTGATGGGCGTTTTTGCGAGTATTGGCGCGATTCTAATTCTCTTTCGCAATGCGGTCATGGTCGGCGTTTTTCAATACTTTTTTATTGAACAAGATTTATTCATAGAATCTTTTTTGACGATTTGGACGCACGGAACATTGGAAATTTCGGCAATTATCATTGCGGGGGCAGCGGGAATTACGTTGGGACGCGGCTTGGTTTTTCCCGGAACACTCACGCGTTTGCAAGCCTTTCAGCGATCAGCGCGGCGCGGTTTAAAAATTATGATTGGCATTGTGCCGATTATCGTGGCGGCGGGATTTATCGAAGGTTATTTAACTCGGTTTACGGAAACGCCCGATGTGATTCGCTTATTTTTTATCCTAATTTGCCTTGCGTTTGTGCTGACTTACTACGTTTGGTATCCATTCAAAAAAGCAAAAGAAGGATTTCAACGCGCCTTAAAAGATACGCGTTTGCCGCCCACCGCAAACCAACAAATTGACTATTCTAAAATTAAATCAGTCGGTGATATATTTACCGATATTTTCCGTTTTTATCGACGATATTTTTCCAAGATATTAAAAATAGCATTGGCAACTGCCGCGTTTTATACCGCAACCGTTTTCGTTTTAGCGCAAGCTGCGCCGAGTGAATTATTTCTTTTTCCGCAAGAGTTTATGGGAACGAGCGGCATGATTCAGCAATTTTTTAAACACGAATTGATCATTGGCTTGCCGATTATTAATATCCTGCTGTATAGCATTTTGGCGTTTGGTATTTTTACTTTTTTACTAAAAGAAGCCAATCAAAGCATCGGTAACGATTTTGAATTTCAATTAAAAAATGAATCTAAAACCTTTCTACAAATCGCCTTATTAGTCGCCATTGCCTATGGTATTATCTGGTGGGAGAGTGGTTTTACTTATTTGTTACTTGGAATTGCGATGCCGATTTTAGCACTTTGGGCGTATGTGACTTACGAAGAAAAGCAATTTATTTTCACTAGTTTGAGTCGTACTTTTACGCTACTAAATGGGCAGTTTTTATCGCTCTTTGGCTTATTCCTTTCGGTGACTTTGCTCGCCTTATTCCTTTTTTCTATTCTCGATACGATGGTACTCTGGTTCTTTTTTGAACCGCTCACCTGGTTATTTCCCTACGACCAAGCAACGCTAGATAATTTGAATGTGATGTTGCTTACTTTTATCACTATGCTTTCGCTGCATTTGCTTCTAGCTATTATTTTTGTTGGAATTGGCTTGTTGTATTATAGTTTGCTGGAAGTTCAGGAAGCGACGAGTTTGTTGGAGAAGGTGCGGCGAATTGGGGCGACGAGGTTTATTAAGGGGTTGGAGCGAGAATAAACAATTCTACAGTTAAACAATTCAACAATCTATTTATGATCAGCATCCTAATGCCCGTTTACAACACGGAAAAATATCTACCCACTTGCTTAGATTCTATTCTAAATCAAAACGAAAAGAACTGGGAACTACTCGCCGTCAATGACTTTTCGACCGATAATAGCAAACAGATATTGGAAGAATACGCCGCAAAAGATGAGCGAATCAAAGTATTCGATAATATTGAAAAAGGCATTATTCCCGCTCTGCGTTTGGCTTACGCCAAAAGTAGTGGCGAGTTTATTACGCGGATGGATTCGGATGATTTGATGAAGAAGCATAAGTTGAAATCGTTAAAAAGAATTGTAGAAAAGTATGACGATGGTACAGTTGCTACCGCAAAGGTGAAATACTTTACGGACGAAGGTGAACTGGGCGAAGGTTATAAAAAATATGAGCAATGGCTGAATCAGTTAGACATCGACCGGTACACCGAAATTTATAAAGAATGTGTTATCCCTAGCCCTTGTTGGATGACCCGACGGGCAGATTTAGATAAGGTCGGTGCGTTTGATGCTGACCGTTATCCTGAAGATTACGATCTGTGTTTTCGTTTTTATGAAAATGAAATTATACCTGAAATGCACAACGAGGTGCTACACTTATGGAGGGATCGTCCTGATCGCATTTCACGTACTGGAGCGCATTATGCGGATAATGCTTTTTTAGATTTGAAACTGCATTATTTCTTGGAAATAGAGCATTTTGATTCTAAAACGACCTACGTTTGGGGCGCAGGTAAAAAAGGAAAAGCAGTTGCTAGAAAGTTAATTGAAAAAGGGGTAGAGTTTACTTGGGTAACGGATAATATTCGTAAGCGGATGGTAGATATTTATGGAAAACGCTTGCAACCGCCACGCGTGATTAGTCGTCATAATTACAACGAAGCGCAAGGGATTATTTTAGTGGCTAATCCCGTTGAGTTGGAGGAAATCTGGGACACCTTGGATGGATATGAAAATACTTCGGATAACTTTGTTTCGTTTTGTTAAGAACTGTCGAAAACTTAAAACGAGGAGTTGTTTTTTACCAATATTTTAGCAAATATGATCTGGGAAGAAATCGTCAAAACGGCACTGCTGGGTACAGAGCGAACTAAACTTTCTGCTACCACTTTGCAGCATCTGGAGTCGCTCGGTGTAGATACGGATGTGGAAGAGACGACGATTCTGTTACAAGCTGCTGCGTTGCTACATCAGCAACAGCGGGTCGCGCTGCCTTTTGCGGACTTTGCTGGTGAATTACCCGAACGGGTAGCGAATGATAATTTACGCGTTTGCAGCGTACTTTCTGCTTATCATTTACAATTGATTTTGGATGGTACATTTGGTGGTGTATTACGCGAATTTATTTTTTGTTTAAATGAAAATCAGAAAGAACTACCTCCAGAACTACTACCCGACTTATTAGAGCAATCGCTCAAAAATGATGTACTTTATCAACAACTCGAACCAGCGCTCGGCGAACGCGGCAAATGGCTGATTCAACAAAATCCAGGTTGGCAAAAACTTGCCCAAAATGACGATCCTGAAACGTGGCTAACGGGCAGACCAAATGAACGTATTGCGCTGATTCGTTATTTGCGACAGAACGCGCCCGAATTAGCGATTACCTTAATCGAATCGACTTGGCAGCAGGAAAGCTTAGCGAATAAATTGACGTTTTTAAAATTATTAAAAACGGGATTGAGCGCAACGGATGAAGCCTTTCTGGAACAACAATCAGATAATGGGCGGAAAGAGATTCGCGCCATTGCTGCCGATTTACTTGCTAATTTGCCTACTTCAGCATTAGTGGGTAGGATGTATCAGCGGGTAGAAGAATGTTTATATTTTCAATCCGAGCAGCTAATTATTGAGTTGCCCGAAGACTTTACTGATGATGAACTGCGCGACGGTATTCTACCCAACGCAAATGCTTACCGAGGCGGATTGCGCGCAAGTCATTTTGGACAATTATTAGAGCGAGTACCGCCTGAACTTTGGGAGATTTATTTACAAAGAGACGCCACGCAATGTTTGCAATTATTTCTACGTACCGATTGGCGGACGACTGTTTTACCCGCTTTGATTAAAGCGACAGCACGTTTTAAAAATGCGACTTGGGCGGAAGCGATTATTCGTTATTGGTTGAAGACGGAAGAACAAGATATCTGGCAAAATACTGCCGTAAAACGCATTATTCCACTATTATCAGCCAAAAATTTTAATGAAATTTGCGTAACTTACATTGAATTGCAGAATGAATTGATCGGAGAAGAAAGCGTAGTTGTACAATTGCTTTTGGCGGATACGCATCCGTGGGAAAATTCATTGACTACTGCATTAATCATGGGTTTTCAACGTTGGTTAAATACGACCGATAATTATCTTTGGAACACTTGGCATTATCGCGAATTATTACAAGTGGCTTCAACTCGTGCGGATGTAAATTTGTTTCAACAATTGAAGTCAGGTTGGCGATTTAGCACGGCAGGACAGATACGGTGGGAAAAGGAAATAGAAGGCTTCTTGCGCACGTTAATTTTTCGGCGGGATATGATAACGGAGTTGAAAAAGTAAAAATAGAAAACAGATCGCTGTGCTGACAGAGGACAGACCGTTGCACTGACAGAAAAAGAATAGATAGTTGATTGCAATTTTTGACTATCTCTAACAATTATCTAACCATATCTAACTATATTTTACTATGGCAAAACGGACGATTCCCGTAGTGGATTTACAACAATTCACAAATGGTAATGCTGATGAACGGGCGGCATTTGTACAACAATTGGGTGATGCTTTTCACAGCATTGGCTTTGTTGGAGTGAAAAACCATGGCATTCCCAAGCAATTAGTGGATGATTTTTATTCTTCAGCAAAACGCTTCTTTGGCGAAGCTGTAACGACTAAGCGCAAATATGAAGTAGCGGGTTTGGCAGGACAGCGTGGTTATACGTCTTTTGGAAAAGAGCACGCTAAACAATCGGAAGTTGCTGACTTGAAGGAATTTTTCCAAATTGGGCAAACTGTTCCAGCGGATGATCCCATGAAGGCGCGTTACCCTGATAATGTGCAAGTAGATGAAGTACCAGAATTTCCACAATTAGGGGATGAATTATACCGAAATTTTGAACGTGCAGGCGGCGAATTATTAAAAGCTATTGCGATTCATTTGGACTTAGGAGAAGACTATTTTGAAAATAAGATTCAAAAAGGGAATAGTATTCTACGGGCAATTCATTATCCCCCCATTACGAAAGAACCGGAATCTGCGATTCGTGCAGAACAGCACGAGGATATTAATTTGATTACGCTTCTAGTTGGTGCATCGGCGGGTGGTTTGGAACTGCTAAATATGGAAGATGAATGGCTACCGATTACACCCGAAGAAAATGAAATCGTGATTAACGTTGGCGATATGCTACAGCGTCTAACCAACAATTATTTAAAATCAACGACCCACCGTGTTGTCAATCCACCTCGCGAGCAATGGCATAAACCTCGGTTATCCATTCCTTTCTTTTTGCACCCACGGAGTGAAATGGACTTGACTTGTTTAGATCGCTGTGTGACAGCAGAGCGTCCATTGGCTTATGAACCCATTACAGCGGGTGATTATTTGGATGAACGGTTGCGCGAGATTGGATTAAAAAAGTAATTAAATTGATGAGAGACGAGGGGAAATCATAGCGAGAAGCTTCGATTCGATCTCTCCTCTCTCTTCTCTGTTCCCTTTTCCAAATATTAAATATGCCTATCGGAATCGTACAGTTTTTTCTCAAAAGACGTGGCTTTGGTTATATTCAAATTCCTGTTACTAAAGAAGAATTTTATGTACGGCAGCAGGATTTAGTAACACCTATCGCGGATAAAGACAAAGTACATTTTGTCGTAAAAGAAGGAAAACAAGGTCTTTTTGCAATAGAAGTAAAAAAAATCGTAGAATCAACAAGTTAGTGTACGGCAATGGCGATAGTCGCCATACTTACCTTAACATCAGGTATTTCTAATAATGCCTTTCCGCATGCCTCCAGAGTTGCTCCCGTGGTCAAAACATCGTCCACTAAAAGAACGTGTTTCCCTTCCAACTTTTTTCTGTTACCAGCTTCAAATACTTTAGTTACATTATCAAAGCGTTCAAAACGACTCTTTTGAGTTTGAGTTTTTGTGAAAATATTTCTAACTAGACCGTGTGGATGATGTGGAATTTGCATAGAATTTGCTAAGCCTTTCGCAAATTCATTACTTTGGTTATACCCACGCATTCGTTGTTTGCGTGGATGCAATGGAACGGGGACGATACAATCAACCGATTGAAAGTGCTTGGTTGTTTTTAACTTTCGACCATAGTATTCGCCTAGCATTTTACCTACCTCTGGACGACGTCCATATTTTAACTTATGAATTAGTTTCTTTACTCCGCTATCTTTGTTATGGGTGTGATAAGTGTATAAAGCGGTTCCTTTTTCCAAAGGTAACCTTCCCCAGATACGTTCGGTAAATTTATTTTGTTGATTCAAATGAAAATCAGTTTCTGGTAGATTCAGATGACATTTTAAGCACAAAATATCATTGATATGAATGTGATTTTCGCCACAGCTTAAACATAAGTTGGGATACACTTGTGCAATGGTATCGCGTAATAAAGTCCGTAATGGAGCAAGTGAGACTTTGGGTAACAACCTCGGTCGAGGTAATATATTAGGTAATGCTTTCGGCAGAGCAGCAGTCGCATCGACCGTTGTCTCCGCATGGAGGTGTGGGTTTCTCATAGTAAGTTTTCTTGTGTTTGTGTATGCTACTTTTCTAAAAAAGCAAGAGATCTAAAATGAATACAAAAACCTTCATTTTGTACTTCTTTGCCTCCGCAAATTAAATGTTTTATTAATGTCAAACAAATAGAAATAACACGTATAAAAAAACGTCTGCCCTACAGAGTAAGACAGACGCATCAAAACAAAACGAAAAACCAACTTTAAACAAGTCTTTTTATACCTTAAAAACTAAGGAAATATATTTTTTGTTGCCAAGTGTATGTTAATGATTTCTTAAATACATTTTAATAGGGATTAAAAAATAACTCTCCCTGTGAATTTTTCAATTGATGATTTTTTGAATAAAAACCTATTTATTCAAAGAAATAACTATTTGAAAAATGGGAAATTATTTTTTAACAAACTTGACAAGTTATCATCTTTTTATTATAAACACAAATTGAAGGTTTTGGATTAATTTGTCAAGTCAATAGGCGGCATTTAAGACTAGTTTGCTAGACTTTAACGGAACGCTAACGCTTCTTGAATCAATTGTAATTTATTTGGTGATTAGATTCGCGAATTATTTAAACCAACTGGCGTACATCACGTAGTTATCAGCAATGCGCTCTACCGTATTTTTAAAGCGATCCGCACTAATGGGTTTAATCTTTTTAGCAGGAACGCCTGCATAGATGTGTCCTGCCTCCAAACGGCTATTTTCTAGTACCACTGCGCCTGCAGCAATTAACACGCCTTCTTCGACTACTGCATTGTCCATAACAATCGCTCCCATTCCAATCAATACGTTATCGTGAATCGTACAGCCATGAATAATGGCACGATGTCCAATGGAAACATTATTACCAATAGTAGTTGCCGCTTGTTCATAAGTACAGTGGATAATGGCACCGTCTTGTACATTTACTTTATTTCCCATTTTAATTCCATTTACATCGCCTCGCACAACGGATTGAAACCAAAAGCTGCATTCGTCGCCTGTTTGGACATCGCCAATAATCGTTGCATTTTCTGCGAAATAGCAATCTTTGCCAAATTGGGGAGTCGTATTGCGAACGGATTTTATGAGTGCCATAAGAAGTGATTTAAATGAAAAAAGCCACGCAATCATGACAATTACGTGGCTTTAGAGCGCCTCCTCAAGGACTTGAACCTTGGACCTACGGATTAACAGTCCGCCGCTCTAACCAGCTGAGCTAAGGAGGCTTAATTATATTTGAATAACCCTTTCTTAAAAGAGCGACGCAAATTTATTATGTTTCAGCAAAAAATGCAATCTTTGCGGCATATTTTTTTAGAATATTTTTAATATAATTTACTACCAAGTTTTAAAAAGCTGATATTCAGTAGATTATAACAATTATTCCTTCCAATATTTTTCAAAGATTTTTCGCATCTAGTTGTTTATTAGCTGCGTATAATGGACTAACCAAAATTTATTCCATAAAAGTTCCTTTTTTACAAAGAGGTAAAATAAATTTCTGATTCTCACAGAGAATCCATTCTAGGGAAATTGTTTTTCATTAATACTTAATAAAGTTAAAGGGAAAAGAAAAAACAGAACCTCCTCCTCTTTTTTCTTTCTACCTTTTTCATAAAATTATTTTTTCATGAGTTTATTGACCGTAGGTACTGTTGCATTTGACGACATCGAAACACCTTTAGGTAAAGCTGACCGCATCGTGGGAGGCGCTTGTACATATATTAGCTTGGCAGCTTCTTACTTTACTAATGATATTGAATTGGTTTCCGTAATTGGAGATGATTTTCCGCAAGCAGATTTGGATGATTTGAAAAGTCGCGGCGTAGATTTAGAAGGTTTGCAGATTAAGAAAGGAGAAAAATCATTCTTCTGGGCAGGTCGCTATCATGACAATATGAATAAACGCGATACGCTAGATACGCAACTAAATGTACTAGAACATTTTGATCCTATTTTGCCCAAAAAGTATCAAGATGCGGAATATGTCATGCTAGGTAATCTAACGCCTGCTGTGCAAATGCGCGTAGTAGAGCAAATGACAGCTCGTCCCAAATTGATTGCCCTTGATACGATGAATTTCTGGATGGATATCGCTTTGGATAGTTTGAAGGAAGTATTGAAAAAAATCGATGTATTAATCATTAATGATGAGGAAGCGCGTCAACTGTCGGGTGATTATTCTTTAGTCAATGCGGCAAATACTATTTTGACGATGGGACCTAAAGTATTGATCATCAAGAAAGGAGAGCATGGAGCGTTGTTATTCCACAGTGATCAAATTTTCTTTGCACCCGCTTTGCCATTAGCGGAGGTATTCGATCCAACGGGCGCAGGCGATACCTTCGCAGGCGGATTTATGGGTTATTTGGCAGCTACTGATGATACGTCTTTTGAAAATATGAAACGGGCGATTATCTATGGTTCGGCAATGGCGTCATTTTGCGTAGAAAAATTTGGAACAGAGCGTTTGAAAGAACTGACGCAGGAAGATGTGAAAGATCGCGTAGGACGTTTTGTAGAATTAGTTCGTTTTGATGCGAATTTGAATGATTAAAACGAGAAGACAGAAGACAGATCGCTGCGCTGACAGACCATTTCATTGTCAGATAATAACGTCTGACAGCGTAGCGATCTGACAGTGAAACGGTCTGTCCTCTGTCCTCTCTACTGCAATACCATTTGCATCAATTCCTTAAAGTCATCTGCATCTTTGAATAAATGATCCTGATAACTCGTCGCGCTAAATTTTAAACGATACGGCTTATCATCTCTCAATTCCAACTCTACCATAATATTTCCATATCGTTGATCCAATTTCTCTGCTGGATCAAAGTTCGTGCGCGGTTTCAAATAATGCCGCTCAATTGTTTCTACCCAATCTTTCCGATTAAACGTACGCGTATCAGACAGTTGTGAGCGATAATTCAACGCTTTCACTTGCTCTTTAAAATAATCTAAAAAGTGAATCGTATCGCGTTTGCTGTATTGTGTTTTATAAAAATGAATCACAAAACCTTTCTTTGAGGGCGTATCTAAAAAATCCAATGCCTCATCCACATTGTCAGGAACGACACGATAAATGGCGTACTGATCACTCAGCCAATCGGTCAGTCGACGCCGTACTAACGTTGCTTTCCAAAATTCATAATCTTCTTTTTCCTTCGTATTGCGCTCAATAACGCTGTGCAAAACAGGTTCAGTCGGTGAACTTTCCTCTGCTGCTTGGAATAGATTTTTAATATTTTGCCAGAAGGACATATCTGATGGGTAATGATTAATGAATAATGTGTAATTGCAAGCCTACACTTTGCTCTTAACTTGCATGTTAAAAGGATTAGGCGGAATAAAGTTTTGCATAGCGAGATAAATTGACGGTTAGTTAACGGAATCAAATGAACTGTCGAACGGGTAAATTACGTTATGTATCTTTGTAGCAATCTTACTGTCCTTTACTTTTTGAAAAGCTTCTGGACAAGCTGCTAAGTGGCGGATAAAAATTAGATATAAGTTATTTTGATTTTCTGAAATTAGCTAAGTTACTGACTGAAAGGAAGTTATGTGATGAATTTTGGGAAATCTCAAAAAAATAACTTATGTCTAATTCCGCCCAATAACTTATGCGTTAAAAGTTACACGTTATAAAAATGCCATTTAATCTAAATTTACCAGATTTTATTGTGGCTGCAATACTCGCACTGGGTGTTTTGCAGGGTGTTTTTATTGGCGGTATTTTTTTAGTTAAACGAACTGGAAACCAGAAAGCAAATACTTTTTTGGGATTACTACTTATCGCTTTTTCTCTAGCCTTACTTGATAATTTATTTTTCCATACCCGAATTTATGAACGCTATCCACAATGGTGGCTACAACCTATTCGATTCACGCTGGCGTTCGGTCCGTTGTTGTTTTATTATGTAAAATTTACTCTTTTTCCTACTTACAAACTTCGGGCAACGGATAGTAAACACTTTGTACTACCTGTTTGGCAAGCCAGTTTTTATACGTTTACAGGATTGCAAAGCGTAGCGGGGAAGCAGCAAATTTGGGAAAACTTTATTACGCCTTATTATGGCGTGATCGAAGGTGGGTTGTTCTTAGCCAGTTTTTTCGGATACTTGCTTTTAGCGTATCGCTATGTACGCTACAAACAGAAAATCGTAGAAAAACGTGGGTATCAATGGGAGTTTAAAAAAATAAATTGGATACGGCGAGTTTTGAAGATGCTCTTTATTTTAAGCTGTATTAATGCCGTTTACGTAGTCGTAAATTTTATCGCTTATCAAGTTTTTGATATTAATTTATATTCCAATCCTTTATTCACTTGGTCTATCAATTTGACCTTTGCTGCCATGTTGTATTGGCTGGGTTTTATGGCATATAACCACCAGTTTTTATTATTATCGGATAATTTAGAATACCAAAAAGCGATTCGTGGGCGGCAAGAAGATTATCGTACTTCACCAGAAGTATTAGCACTTTTGCAACAGCAGGTTTTAAATAAATTAAAAAAAGAAAAACTATATCGGGATCCTGATTTGAAATTAGCACGTTTGGCACAACATACCGCAATTGATGTAACTGCTCTGCGTTATGTTTTTAAATATGGCTGGCAAAAGCCTTTCAAATCTTTTATTGATGAATTTCGTATTAAAGAAGCGCAGCAACTTTTACAGCAACGTAAACTTACAACAGCGACGATTGACGAAATTGGTTTAAAAGTTGGTTTTAATAATGCGAATGATTTTATTAAGACTTTTAAACAAAATACTCAGCAACATCCTGCTGAATATCGTTCTGCACAGCAGATTAAATAACTCAACTCTTTAGATAAATGGCGTTTATTTCAGAAAATACAATTGATCAAATAACGGTTGAATTAGAAAATTCAGATGCAAAATTTGAAGAGGCACTAATCCGCATCGAAGAAGAACAGCCGCATATACTAGCGTATTTGTTTAATGAAAACTTTGATGTACTAACTAATTCCGAAAAAGATTATTTACTCTTTTTAGCAATTACCATCTGGAAATCTACCAAAAAGGAAGTAGGCACAATCGCTTTAGTCAATGAAAATACGATTGGTAGTGCAGAGGAACAAAATTGGGAATTTATGACTGCGGCAAAAGGCAAAACCTTTCGTGACCGGTTAGATATATTCTTTAATAATACGCCACAGGAAGATTTACTAGCATTTGTAGAAGATGCGCTGACTTTAGATGATGAAGAAGATCGGACAGTTACTAAAGAAGGACGTGAACCAATGTTTGTAGCACTGAAAACGGTAATTGATGTCATAACTAAAACTGATTCCTAATCTATTTTTTTCTTGTCAAAGAATCTTTTTTACTACGTATAATTAGCACAACTATGAAAAACTGGGTTCTATTTTTAATATTAATCTCGGTCTCTACTGCTCTATCAGCAGCGACACTAGATTCGCTAAAACTAGCTGATTATTTAGCTGAAAATAATATTGAAGCAACTGCCGCCAGTGACGGTTTGATGTATCATATAGAAAAAGCGGGTTCTGGTGATTTGCCACAGCCTGGGGATTATGTGAAATTGCATTACACAGGACGACTTCCCAACGGCCAAGTCTTTGATGAGTCGCCAGCTGACGAGCCATTTGTTTTTCAGTTAGGCTACCGCGAAGTGATTCGTGGTTGGGATAAAGGTGTTCTTTTTTTTAATGTCGGTAGCAAAGGGCAATTGTTTATTCCTTCCGAACTGGGCTATGGTCGATTTGGTGCGGGTAAGATGGTTCCACCACATACTGATTTGATTTTTGATATTGAAATATTAGAAATCATGGACGTAGCTGCCTACGATCGATACATGATTGAATTGGAAAAAAAAGAACGAGCTGCTTACGAGGCACACGTTAAAAATCAATTTATTTTAGATAAAAAATTGATTCAGGATTACGCTATTTCGCATAAAATTAAAAGTAAGCGAACGAATAGTGGATTGAGCTATGCCATTAAGAAAAAAGGAAAAGGGGAGACGGCAAAAGATGGCGATCAATTAACGGTAGAATACACAGGCTACTTGGTGGATGATACTGAATTTGATTCAAATAAAGGAAAGCAACCATTTTCGTTTCCATTGGGCAAAGGGAAAGTTATCAAAGGTTGGGACGAAGGATTGCAGTACTTTGCAAAAGGGAGTGAAGGTTATTTGTTGATTCCTAGTCAATTAGCTTACGGCGCACGCGCTATCGAAGAAGAAGTCGATGGAAAAATAATTTCTATTCCTGACGATGCTGCTCTTATCTTTTACATTAAAGTATTGGATATTGAGCGTGCTGTGAAATGATTTTTTAGCAAAAGCGTAAAATAAAAATGGCGTAACGCACTTCAGATGCGTTACGCCATTTTTTTATTTATTGATACGCTATTCTTACTGCTTCACCAATTTAAATGTACGTTGTTGAATACCATTGCTGATGTTCAAAAAGTACATTCCTGTACTTAAATCAGTTACATTTAAAGTACGTGAATTTTGCCCACTAAAAACAGCTAAATCCTGCGTTAGTATTGCTTGACCTGCAATATTGTAAAGCGTTGCGGTAAGCGTTTCTGCGCTTGGTGTTTGCACATTGATGTTAACTTCGGAAGTACTATTTAATACAGTTGGCGCAACCGAAATTTGGTAATCTGCTGTAAAATTTTCTAATGCCGTTGTTGCCTCACGGGTAAAGAAATTCGTTCCGCGGAGTGGCTCTGCACAGAATTCATGACTATTGAAAGCAAACACTCGCCAGTAGTGTTTTTTATCTGGTGTTAATTCTGCGGTTGCAGTGAATTCTGACTCCGTTACTAACCCGCGATCTACAACTACTGAGAAGTTTGGCGTACGACCAATTAATACATAATATTGCGTTGCGCCAGGTACATCTTCCCAATCTAGTACTACTTCGTTGACGGCAATAGAGTCATCTTTGATGGGCGAAACGACTTCCAATTCTGTTGCTTCAATTGCAGGCATCGGTGTTTGATTGTAGAGCAGA
Organism: Saprospiraceae bacterium; assembly: GCA_045106545.1. Classification (GTDB taxonomy): domain Bacteria; phylum Bacteroidota; class Bacteroidia; order Chitinophagales; family Saprospiraceae; genus JBGCES01. The sequence continues at coordinate 28,683 of JBGCES010000424.1, read as the reverse complement.
TTTGACTGTGCGTCCAGTAAATTTGCGCGCATGGCAGCGGTTTGCTCTTCCGAAAAGCGATTAGAACACTGATCTAAAGAATAGGACATAAACAATGTTCCATCTGACTGAAAGCGTACACTGTCAGGATCATATTGAAAACGAGTACTGACTCCATCATCATTACAGCCCCAACGGTAGTTTAGATAATCGGGTGGTGTATCACAAAAACCGTCACCCGCAGATTCACAATTGCTACCATCCATTTTTTCTACTAAAGCTCCGTTTTCCAAACTTTCTGGAGCCGGAACAGAATAGTCGCCATCTGTACCTTCCCAACCAACGAACGGATGGGGTAGAGAAAGTGCATGACCTAATTCGTGGGCAAATGTATTATCATTTTCACCAGTACAACCTTTAGCTAGAGCAACGCCAAAGCCATCAAGATAAGCATACCCACAAGCACCTGCAGGATTTTCTACAATGTAAGTATTTAAAGTGTTATTTACATTATTTTCCTGCATCATCCGAAAACCAGTATCAAAGTCATGATTGTAAAAGTCAGAATTATTAATGTAATTGAAGTCACCTTCGACATAAAAGCGAATGTTACTAGCATCAAAATCTTCGTTTACTTCACATATCGCATTATTAATACGCCACAAAGGAAAATAACCAGTTCCAGCATCTGTTCCAACAATGTGTACGGTTAGTGGAACATAGATGGTTTCATTACCATTCTTAAAATACTGGTCAGGAGATTTCTGATATTTAATCAGCCAAGGAGATTTTTCTGCGGGCGTTCCACAAGGCGCTAATGTTGGCTGCGCATTTAACGACCAGCTTAATAAAATAGTCGCTACGAGAAGTATATATTTATTCATTCGTAAATGCTTTTAGTTTTGGTTAAAGAAAACAACGAAAATAAAGAATTACACAAAAATAAGTATCTCAACAGCGATTCTGAATGATAGTTCTGTAACTTTGTCTTTAGTTTGCCAAAGTTTAAATATCAAGGCATGTATTCTGCCGTTTTGTCCACTATTTTACGCTGGAGTGGTGATAAAAACTGCTTCTGACAGATTATCGGGTGGTGGCATAGATGTTGACCAGATGGCAAGAAGGATCTCTAAGTAATTATATCTGTCATCTTGACATTAAGTAGATATATTTGTATTTTTCTATTCTTATAATAACAGGAAGGTGAATTTGTAGATGCGTGTTCTGTGCTTAGTAGAGAATTCATCATTAATAATTTATCATTCATCATTACAAAATATATGTTTGACGAACTTTTTTTACCACAGGGCTTTGAAGACGAGGGAGAGTTTATGCCTTTGATTTCGATCGAGGAAGAAGACGAGGATAGGATTGATGACGTATTCCCTGAGATAATGCCGATCTTGGCGCTAAAGAACACCGTTCTATTTCCAGGTATTGTAATTCCAATTACCGTAGGACGCGACCGTTCCATCAAAGCGATTCATAAAGCATACGAGGGCGAACGTACGATTGCAGTATTGTCGCAAAAAGATACTAAAGTAGAATCTCCAGTCGCAGAAGATTTGTATCACGTAGGTACGATTGCCAAAATTGTAAAAATCCTTAAAATGCCAGACGGAACGACTACTGCTATTTTGCAGGGGCGTAAACGTTTTTCATTGGCGGAATTATTACAAACGGAGCCGCTATTAGAAGGTATTGTTGAACCATTGGGGTATGAAAAGCCAAAGAATAAATTAGAATTTGAGGCGATTATATCTTCTATTTTGGATATGTCCAAACAGATTATCAAGCTGTCGCCCAATATTCCATCGGAGGCAATTGTAATGCTCAAAAACATTTCTAATCCAAGTTTTTTACTCAACTTCATTGCTTCTAATTTGGCAATCAAAGTAAAGGTGAAGCAAGAGATATTAGAAATCAATGATTTGCGTAAGAAAGCAGATTTGATTCTTAAAAATATGGACAGCGAGTTGCAACTATTGCAACTAAAAGATAAAATTGAGAATAAAGTACGTGGTGATATTGAAAAACAGCAGCGGGATTATTTTTTGAACCAGCAGCTCAAAACGATTCAAGACGAATTAGGTCAAAATCCACAGACAACTGAAAAAGCAGATTTAGGTAAACGTGGACAGGATAAAAAGTGGTCAAAAGAAGTACGTGAAGTTTTCCAAAGAGAGCTCAAAAAACTGGGTCGCCTAAATCCTCAAGCACCTGAATACTCGGTACAGATTGCGTACTTGGAGTTGATGTTGGATTTGCCATGGGAAGACTATTCAAAAGATAACTTTGATCTCAAAAAGGTCAAAAAAGTATTAGATAAAGACCACTTTGGCTTAGAAAAGGTAAAAGAACGTATTTTAGAACACTTGGCCGTTTTAAAGCTAAAAGGTGATATGAAAGCACCTATCTTATGTTTGGTTGGCCCTCCTGGCGTAGGAAAAACTTCTTTAGGTAATTCAATTGCTAAAGCGATTGATCGGAAATTTGTCCGTATGTCTTTAGGTGGTTTACACGATGAATCGGAAATTCGTGGACATCGTAAGACGTACATTGGAGCGATGCCAGGGCGGATTATTCAATCGCTTAAAAAAGTAAAAACGGCGAATCCTGTTTTTATTTTAGATGAAATTGATAAGGTAGGTAAGAGTTTCCGAGGTGATCCTTCCTCGGCTTTGTTAGAAGTACTTGATCCAGAGCAGAATTCTACTTTCCACGATAACTATTTGGATATTGATTTCGATTTGTCAAAAGTGATGTTTATTGCTACGGCAAATTCCCTGAATTCGATTCAGCCTGCTTTGCTAGATCGGATGGAAATCATTCAAGTAAGTGGTTATTCTACGGAGGAAAAAGTAGAAATCGCTAAACGTCATCTAATTCCTGAACAGCGGAAAGAACACGGTTTGCAAGCGAAACATATACGTGTTTCACCTACCGTTTTGACGAAAGTCATACAAGAATATACGCGCGAATCGGGCGTACGTTCCTTAAATCGGCAGATTGCGGGGATTATGCGTAGTACGGCGAAAAAAGTGGCGATGGAAGAGGAATATAATGTTTCACTCAAAGGCAGTGACATAAAAGATATTTTAGGGCCTAAACGTTATAGCAGTGACCGCTATCAAGTTGAAAAAGTACCTGGCGTGGCGGTCGGTCTGGCGTGGACTTCAGTAGGGGGCGATATTCTTTTTATTGAAACTATTCTAAGTAAAGGAAAGGGAAAGTTAACCTTAACGGGTAATCTAGGTGATGTGATGAAGGAATCTGCTACTACTGCTTTGAGCTTTCTGAAGGCGCAGAGCGAAGCGTTTGGTATTCCTACTAGCATGTTTTCAGAACACGACGTACATATTCACGTTCCCGAAGGTGCGATTCCTAAAGATGGACCATCGGCAGGAATCACGATGTTGAGTGCGTTGACTTCCGCATTTTTAGGTGAACCGATTAAATCGCATCTAGCGATGACGGGCGAAATTACATTGCGTGGGAAAGTATTGCCAGTAGGTGGAATCAAAGAAAAAATACTTGCTGCAAAACGCGCGGGCATTACTAATATCATCCTTTGTAAAGAGAATGAAAAGCACGTTCTCGAAATTAATAAAGACTACATCAAAGGCGTGCAGTTTCATTATGTAGATCGGATGTTAGAGGTATTGCAAATTGCTATCGGTGATGCGCTGGTTACAGCCTAAGTTGATAAAATAAATTCGTAAAAAAGCTCCTGTGTGATGATATTGCGCAGGAGCTTTTTTATTGAAGATATTTGAAAAATACGAGTCTGTCAAGGAGTAGCTTCTGCTTCATATTTCGTTTACAGGAAAACATAAACAAATTGTGTATAGTGTTAATAAACTTTAACAGTCCAAATAAAATTCGGTGATATTTGGCTACCTACCTTACGCTTTATTGCCCTAAAAGAGCTATCAAATTTACGTTTGTCATGGACTGGATCAATACCAATTTTTTGTCGTTTGGCTAGATGTAAACCTTAGATTAAAACTGGAACTTTAGCACGATAGTGGTTGTTTTCTATCTAAAATTCACGGATACTTGTCTTCAAAAGAGGCAATATGCAACTTTAGAAATTAAATTTGGTCTATCTAATTAAATCACCCCTACTACAGAATTAATCCCATTATTTTTCACTCGACTTGAAATTTTTAATTATGAAAGAAATATTTTTCACCCTGCTATTCGCGATGATAGGACTTCATCTGAGTGCGAATGATCAGTCATTTAAATTAATGAATCATGAAATCATCAATGAAGCATCCGTAATCGAAATGGAAATCGCCGAAGTCTTAATTGATGGCGTTTGGACGAAGCGGTCGGTTGATACGGAGAAAACGACTACGCTGCAATTTAATGATGCAGGCTTAGTTGGTATTTTATCGACGGTCACTGAGGGGAATGCAGAGTTCGCGCATAAACACTGGCACTTGGAAGGTTTTACGGATCATGTTTATCTGATTCTAACGGATTTGGTAAAAGACGATAGTGAGACTTTTTTAGTCAATCAAATACCTACGGGGATCGCCTTAACTAATATTTATAGTGGCGAGCTAATCAACCTCAATCATGCTTGCGCAAATGAAGTCGCTGAATTGCGTAAAATACAGCAGTCACTTTCTGGCGAATGGCGTTCATCAATTCACTATTTATCGGATAATAAAGAAACTCGTAAGGTTACTTTTCATTACGATTTACAAGCAGATGGTTCGCTTGAGTGCATCGTAGAACGATTTGGTCATCCTGTACGTAGCGAGAAAGGATACTGGCAAGTATCTCCATCTGGCGCGTATATCGTCTTTCACATCGCTGACCAACCTGATACTTTTACCACTCAACTTGCTAAGATTAAATACCTTGCATTTGATGAATTGGTGATTGATACTTTTTGTACAGACACCGATTTGGCAGAAGAGATGAAAGATAAAGTGAAGACTTTATTTTTTAATAAAATCTGATAATTTCAGTAGTATTTATAAAAGAATAAGAGTCGTTGTTGATGTAAGAATCGACAGCGGCTTTTTAGTTTTCTTCAGAAAATTGTAGCGAAATAAATCTCTCTAAGACAAAATATTGATAGAGTGGACGGAGTGTGTCGTTTTGATATTTAGCAGCAGAGAACGCAAAAGGCAGCTGTTGTTGATGCGATGATAGTTTTAGAAACGCCTCTAAGAGATCTGCAAAGAGAATACTGCCTTTATTTGGATCATATTGTTTGCGTTTATATGCAGTGGCTAGATTTTGTGTTATTGTGATTTCTTGCGATGCATAGTGAGAAAGTAATTCTAGCAAATCAAAAAATGAACCTAAAGCTTTGGGTAATTTTTTTGCGAAACCGTGCAGACGACGCAAGTAAAACTGTGCTTTTGCAAAATCTTTTCGCTGTAAATGGCTTAGCGTCAAGAACGCTAATCCTTTAAAAACTTCGTATCGTTCTACCTTTTTTAATGAATCAACTGTAGTGAAAAACGCGTTTTCTAGGTTTACGATTTCGTCGTAATCTGCTTGCCGATAGGCTATCTCAATTTTTAAATAGGATAAATAAAATCGACACTGCTGCAATCCTGTAGTCTTACCTAGCCATTTCTCCAATTCAATAATTAACTGTTTTGCCTGCTCAAATTCTTCGATTCTTAGATAAGCTTGTAGGAGGTGATAATGCACTTGCCAGCTCAATTCAGGATGTATATCCTGTAAAGAAGGACTAGTATCAGATTTGAGTTGACTGATAATCGTTAGATAATGTTGGATTGCCAGGGTTGTATCTCCTTTTAGTAAAATTGCAATAGCTGCTTTACTTGATAGTTGGTAATAACGACCAACAAAATCGATAGGTTCGAGATGTTCGAGTTGCTGTTGCTCAATCTCGGATAGCTGTTCAGGAGTGAGTTGAGTTAGAAAGTTTGTTTGTAGTAATGAATCTAAGTACTCATTTTGAGTACGTAATTGCTGATTTAGCATCACTTTTTGTAAGGTAGATTCATATTCTTGTGAAGTAGATCGTGGCAGAGCATTTAAAAGGTGCGTCCCTAATTCTAATTCTATCTGCAAAAGGTGGAGCAAATAGTGGTATTGATGGTGGGTAGTAGCTAATTTTTTTAGTTGACTGAGTTTATTTGTTGCGTGGTTAAAGAGCTGTTTAGCACGTAGTGCATTTACTTCTTCGATCCCAATCCGTAATTTGTCTTTTAATCCTTTTTTATGATTAAAAGCAGCTAGACTTTTTAGAACCGCTTCGCTCAATTGAACTTTATATACTTTTAGATTTTTTGCAATACTTGTACCCGCAAAGTGCTTTTTTATTTTTTCTTCTTGATAAGTATTAATGTGGTTAAGATGATCGAATAGTTGTGTCAACAAACTGTCGTCGGAGGCAAAATGTACTTTAAAGTAGCGTTTTTCGGCAGCCGTCATCGCTTGAATCAGACGAAATATATGATCATTGGGCGTTTTCATGAAAACGTTTCTATTAAGAACACGAATAAAATAAATTTCAGAAAGAAGATTTATTTTTTCGTCAATACTTATGGTATATATGCAAGCTAATAGCCGCATCTCTTAGTTATGCAAAAACATTTATGCAGAGTTGCAAGGATAGAGTTTTTAATGCAAATCCTCGTTGACAAAGGTGATATTCCGTTTGTTTTGAATTATATTATGCAGTAAATCAACTGTTTAACTATCACTGTACACTATATTGAGTTTCCATTTAAAATGTTATAAATATTAATATTTTTACTTATTAGTTAAAAATAGTTGGAATATTTTTTGGACAAACGCATATTAGATCAATTATCCTTGACTCCACCAATTCAAATACCTGTTTACATCTTCATCTTACTAGCATATCTCCCATACCTGCATTAACAATTGAACTTTTCCTATCATGCATAAGGCTTGCTTTTTACTACTTATTTTATCTTCATTCGTTTGGATGACTGCTTGTCAGAAACCATCTGATGAGATTACTCGTATCAATAAAGAGAATTTCACGATTGAAGAGCAACAGCAAATTGGCGCTTTTTTTAAAGCTAAAATTGAAGCTGATTACATGCAGTATCCGCGATTAAATGCGGATGTATTTACCGATGCTCATAATTACCTCAATTCTTTATTGAAGACGTTATTGGTTTCGTCCAATATTGAGCGTCGTTCGGAATTAGATTGGAATGTTAGTATCATTCGTAATGATAGCGAGAGCAATGCTTTTATTTTACCAGGCGGCGAATTATATCTTTATACGGGATTACTCAAATACCTCAACTCCGAACATGAATTGATGAGTATCATTGCGCACGAAATTGCTTACGCAGACACCGATGATGCGATTAACAGATTGAAAGCAGAATATGGTGGAGTGCTGCTGGGCGATATTCTTTTAGAAAATGAGATTAGTGATGTAGAGCAGATTATAGCGAATCTGCCTCGGCTAGTTCTACCGACTAGTGAAGTGATGGAAGCAGACGTTTATTCTGTTAACTTGCTTTGTGATTATGCTTGGGATGCTCGCGGCTTGAAAAGTGTATTTGAGCGAGTTGATTCCGTCGGAACACATTTAGAATGGTTAGATAGCCGACAAGGTGATTTGCAGTTACGTATTAATACTATTGAAAACGCAGCTTTACCATGCGGTCTGGAGGGACGAACATTTGACGAACGCTACGTTAAATTTAAGAACGAGTGGTTGCCATAGGTGGTAGTTGCCATCTGTTCTTTGTGAGCGACTCCGGCTACTGTTGTTGTCAAAACAATCCGTGAACTTACTTAATTCATTCGGGCGCCCCAATTCGCTGATGTTAAAAAGAAAAACCAAAGCAGCAAATTGCTGTAAAATTATACTAAAATCAGTATGTTTACAATTCTGTAAAAGTTGAATATTAATCCATTCAGCGATCAAGCAATTTCTCTTTTTCTCTAAAGAGAAGTTTAATAGATTTCTTAAACATACTACGAAAATGCGTCTCGCTTTACTCCTGTTAAGCAGCGTTCTGCTGTTCCTCAATTTCAAAATAGATAATACAAAAGATTATCCACAAGACTACTTCCGTGCACCCGTACATGCTCAGATGTATTTATCGGGTACTTTTGGCGAACTTCGCCCCAATCACTTTCACTCTGGTATTGATATAAAAGGAAAGGTCGGACAGTCCTTACTCGCAGTTGCAGACGGTTACGTTGCGCGTATCAAAGTAGGGGCAAACGGCTACGGTAAGGTATTGTATATCCGTCATCCGAACGGATATACTTCTGTTTATGCACATATGAATAAATTCGCTCCTGCGGTAGAAGAATACGTGCGACAGAAGCAGTATCAGAAGAAAAGTTTTGATATTGAACTCTTTCCTGGAGAACAGCAATTCATTTTTAAAAAGGGCGAAAAAATTGGCGAAATGGGAGTGACAGGTCGTTCGTTTGGTCCGCATCTACATTTTGAAATTCGTTCCACTGCCACGGAGAAGCCGATTAATCCTTTACTTTTTGGTTTGAATGTAGCGGATAAGCGTCCGCCACGGATGCACCAAATCAAAATCTATCACCTCAATGATAAACGCGAAACAGTAGGGACAAAGGTTGTCAGTCTAGTAAAAAAAGGAAATGGGTATGGTATAAAGGGAGATACACTGATGATTCCTGCATGGCGTGCTGGTTTTGCGCTGAAAGTGTACGATCACATGGATGGGGTTTCTAATTGGAATGGTATCTACAATCTCGAAATGCAACAGGACGAGGCACCTATTTATGATTTTGTAATGGAGTCTTTTTCTTTTGATGAAACCCGCTACTTAAATGCACACTTGGATTATAATGAACAAAAAAATAATAAAGCGTACTTCAATCGTTGCTACGCATTGCCTGGCAATCAACTCTCGATTTATAATCAACAAGTAGCAAATGGAGTTATTGAACTGAGTAGTCGTAGAGCTACTAAAATTACCATGGTGGCGCGTGATGTAAGGAATAATGAAACGAAACTAAATTTCTGGGTGAAACGTACCGATGTAAAAGCACCTAAGTCACAAGTTTACAATTATTTTCTGCCTTATGATGAAGAAAATCTGATTGAAAATCAGTCACTACGGGTTTATATGCCGAAAGGGACGTTATATGAAAACTTGTATTTACAATATAAATCTTCTCCTGATCCATCTCATCATGTTTACTCTTCTGTTCATCACTTACACGACATGGATATTCCTGTCCATAAATATTATGAACTAGCTATTCGACCTACTTCGTTACCCGCAGAGTTACGTGATAAAGCCTACGTTGCACTTTGTGGAGAAGATAATAAAATGGTTAATTACGGTGGACAATGGGATGGAGAAAAGTTAAAAACTAGAGTCCGTTCTTTAGGCGATTTTTGTATTATGATAGATGATGTGAAACCAACAATTACGCCCATTAGTTTTAAATCTAATCTGGCTGGTTATAATAAAATGTCGTTTAAAATTAAAGATGATGTAGATACTAGCGGGAAGGCGCGTGGCTTGCGGTATGAAGGAACAATTGATGGGCAGTGGGTACTTTTTGAATACGATGGTAAAAAAGATTTAATAACGCATCGTTTTGCGAAAGACTTGCCGCGTGGAAAACACCAATTACGTTTAGTAGTAACAGATGACCGAAATAATAGCCGTGTTTTTGAACGGGAGTTTACGCGTTGAGTAACGCTAAAGGTAATGTCTATTAATACAATATTTTTCAATTACATCTAAGTCTTTACGAAGTATTTAATTGGAACACAGATTTAATGGATCAAACTGATCTTCGCAGATTTATAATTAAAAGGATTGGTGTAAATCCACTTTCCGATTCTATCTAAATTAGAATTTTGTACATTTTTAAATCGCATAGAGCAAATAAAAAAGCCTCTTACATCTATTTTGATGCAAGAGGCTTTTCTTTTTACAAAGATTGTATCGACACTTAAATCCTAATAAAAGCGCGAACGATTATCAGTAATATCTGCTGTCTTTTTCAAATCTTGGAAGATTAAACCACCAATTTGTGCGCGAGTCGCCGAACCTGTTGTTTGACGAACTTGTGCGATATTAGGAGGAGTCGTTGCACCAGCAGTACGAGTTGGCTTAATCAAATAAACACCATTGTTACCTAAGATTGGCTCAGAAACTTGATTAGCTTCCATACTGAATGCTTTTGCAATTACCTTAGGTTCATTACCCATACCTGTCACTTGTCTTGCATCGAAAGTCACGTTCCGAGCAGTATCAATTTGAGTGGCATATTGCCCTGCTACCGCAGCTAAATCTTTCCCTGCTACCTGCTCCGTAATCAAAGTTGCTTTCTTGAGATTGATAACTTGTTGTTCTACTTGGTCTTTCAAACTAGCAACACTTGGCATTCCTGCATCTTGTGCTGATTTCATTGCAGCTACTACATACTTATTATTATGGTATTGAACAGGATCTTGGTAAGCGTAGATGCTAGAAGAAACGTCACCTTCACTTGTACCACTTTCAAATGCCCATCGAATCAAATCACGCGAAGATTGGTTAGAACCTAAACTACCTACTACATAGTCATTGCGACTCAATAATGGTGAAGTTTCCATTTCTACGTCGTCGCGGCTGTTTACCGCTGCACGCAATTCTTCAATATTATTCGTTTTGCTCACAAATTGTAGAATCTCATCATACAATGCGTTTTGCGTTACTTCACTACGAATCATTGGTTTATTCAAACAAGCAACTTGGTAACCCGTATCATTATTTTCATACTTGCGGTCAGTAACTTCTACTACGTGTACACCAAATTGTGTAATTACCGTATTTACCTCACCCGGTTCTGCTTCAAAAAAGATTAAATCATTAAATGGTTTAACCATCTGACCAGGAGCAGCAAATTTTAAATCACCTCCTAGACTCGCTGTTCCGTCTGTTCCAAATTGAGCTGCCAATGAATCAAAAGAAGTAGTGTTACTTTTCAACACTGTAATTAAACTATCTGCTGTACGTTGTGCTTGCCCTAATTCGATTTGATTAGCAGCACGCAACAAAATGTGACGCGAACGAACACTATCTGGAACCGTTTTCTTGTCAACTAATTTAATAGCTTTATAAGCATTCCCTTCTTTATAAGGACCATAAACACTACCTACTTGCATGTTGGCAACAGTATCTGCGATTGCAGGACTCAATACTGTTTTCTTTACGTAAGCAGGATCCATTGAACCTAAATAACGTTCCGCGAAAGCGGAAGCATTATCTGTTGTAGAGAAGTCAGGAACTAATTTAGCTACTTCCGCTTCTAGGTTTGTTAAATCTTGCTCCGTTGGCTCTACATTGAAAACGGCATATTCTATTTGACGCGTTGGCTCCGTTGTTTCGTATAAGGCGCTGTTTTCGTTGATGTAATTAGTATAGTCTGCATCTGTTAATGCTACATCACCATTATCAATTTCATCAAAAGGAATACGCACATAAGCCATATCTAACTGCGCATTTTGGTCGCTATGCACCATTTCTACCATAAAAGTAGGCGTGTACAATGCTTTACCCACCATGCCGTTGATTTTACTCTTCAAACGTTCGTTGATGATTTCCTTTTCTTGGTGCGCCCAAAACTGACGGAATTGAGGATCTTCTACTTGACCTGTTCCAGTTTCGATGGATGTTTTGAACTGATTTAACTGTTGGCGATTAACTTGGCGCGTATTTGGATCTTGGAAACGACTCACCATGATCGGGCTTAGTTTTGAGTTGTCACCAAATTGCAAATCCAACAATTCATCACGGCTAACACCCAAACCAACTGCTTCTGCTTCGTCTTCTACTAATGCTTGTTCTACGAAGTAATTCCACAATACATCACGACGATTGTAAACATCACCAGCAGAACTTCCGTACAAAATCTGCTCTGTGCGATTGAATTGATTCCAATCCAATTTTTCACCATTGATATTACCTACTTCAAACTGTTGGCTACCGAAAACACTTTTGTTACCAGAGAACATATCCATAAAAATGAATCCCCCTAGACCAAGTCCGATCAAGACGATCAGCAGCCAGCTATTGTTTCTAATTTTTCCAATTAATGCCATGCTATTACGCGATTTAAATTTTCTTCATCTTTTAAATGACTATCAATTAAAAAACTCAAATAGTAGAGTTGTTTTATTAATAAATCTATAAAGACGTTCTTATTCAGAAGTTACAATGTTGATTATTTTAAAATCTGTTTTATTTGATTTCTTTAGTAAATAGCTACTATAAATTTCTCACTCTAACTTATTCGTTATCTATTTTAATCTTTATTAAAAAGAATACAGACAACTATATAATGCTTTTCTATTCCGAAAAGCTAGTTGCTTGAATAGATAATATTTTGAAAATCAAATAGTTACGCGAGTAAATTCGCTGTTAGAGTGGGTGTTGAGTAGCTTATTACATATAAGGTTTCAAAAAATCTTTGCAAATGTAAAGCCTTTAAGGCGGATTTTCAAAATTTTTAACTGATTGTCCACCAGCGAATACTGTCCTTTTTTCAAAGATTTAGCTCTTTTTCCTCCTTTTGTCAACTGTTGTGCATTGCAAACATTAGACCATTTTTAAATATGTTGAAAGTGCAATACTTATATTATCCCATCTTTTTGTGCTAGATGTTGTGCGGCAGCATCTAATTCTTCGTAGAAGTCTTCACCGTATTTTCTAACGATTGCTACTTTGAGAAATTGGTAAACGGGCAGTTCTTTTTCTTTTCCCAATGTACAGGCAGCTGAACAAATGTCCCATTCGTCATAGTTTAATGCTTCAAAGTTGACGTGTGGTTCGCGCGTAACGCGAATAGGGTAGAGGTGGCAGGAAATAGGTTTATAAAAATCGGTAACACCTGCGCGGTAAGCCTGTTCAATGCCGCATTGTGCCTTACCAGTTTTATCCATGGTCATATAAGCACAAGCCGAATTTTCTACCAAAGGAGTGTAATGTTCTTTATGCTTTTCATTGTAAGTATAAAATCCTTGCTTTTCAATAGCAGCGATGCCTTTTTTATTTAAAAAGGGCTTAACCTTTTCATAAATATTTTCTAAGGTTTGCAACTCTTCAATTTCTAAAGGAGCACCTTCATCACCTTCCCAGCAGCAGGCACCTTTACAAGCATTGAGATTGCATATAAACTGGCGTTTAACAACCTCGTCTGCCACTAATTTATCTTGAATAACTAACATAATATTTTGCTACTAAGTGGTTTTGAGAGTTAGAAAGATATAATACATTGCAAATATCTACTTTTTGGATTATTCTGTTAGACTAAAACCAAAATTCCGACTTTTTCTTTACTTTTGTCAGCCTCTGAAACAGGTCAAATTACGGATCTATATTTCGGCAATACTTAGTAAGATGATATATAAAAATATTGATATGAAGGCTCTTATGTTTTTTTGTTTATTTCTGATTTTCACTCATGATTCATTTGCACAATCTGCAGCCACTACTGAAGTAGTTACATTAGAGAATTGGAGTAGCTTATTAAATTTAGACAAAGGTCAACAAGTGGAAGTGAATACTATTGAATATCAGCTAGCAACTCAATTGCAAGAACTAGCGGTAATCAAATCGAGTGACCAAATTTTGTACAATAATAAATTACAAGCAATAAACGCTAATGCATTAGCAAAGTTACGCAACCTTTTGCGTCCTGATCAGTTAAATATTTACCAGCAGGAAATAGAAAAACGAGAGAAGGAAAAGATCGCACAAGCAAAACAGATGCGTGATAGTGGTGCAACCAAAAGCGAAATAGATAACTTTTTGAATAATAAAAAGTAATGTAACTGCTCATTAAGCATTACACATTATAAACAATTTCTAACTAATAAATATTAATGGATCCTTTAAAGCAAAAATTTCACGAAAAATCATCCGCATTAAAAAAAGAAGTAAGAGCCTTACTAAAAGAAAAAGGCAATGTCAAAGTGGATGAAGTTGTTTTGCGTCAAGTTTATGGTGGTGCGCGCGGCATAAAAACAATGGTATGGGAAACATCCCGCCTGGATCCAATTGATGGTATTCGTTTTCGCGGATATTCTATTCCTGAGTTACGTGAATTATTGCCTAAAGGACCTGACGGGAAAGAACCATTGCCAGAAGGTTTGTTTTGGTTGATGCTAGTAGGCGAAGTTCCGACTGATAAAGAAGTACGTTGGTTAACGAACCAATGGACACATCGTAGCGCAGTACCCAAGCATGTTTTTCAATTGCTTGACGGACTACCGACTACAACTCATCCAATGACGCAGTTCATTTTGGCAATTAATGCCATGCAGACAGAAAGCGTTTTTGCACACCAATATGACAAAGGGATGCAAAAAACGGAGTACTGGGATGCGACTTATGAAGATGCGATGAACCTCATTGCGCGGTTACCTCGCGTAGCGGCTTACATTTATCGTCGTACTTATCATAATGGTGATCATATCTCACCAGATATTTCACTAGACTGGGGCGCAAACTTCGCGCACATGCTCGGCATCAATAGCGATGATTTTGCGAATTTGATGCGTCTATATTTGACGATTCACGCAGATCACGAAGGTGGTAACGCTTCTGCACATACGGCGCACTTAGTAAATTCGGCTTTATCTGATGTGTATTTATCTTACGCAGCAGGTATGGGCGCATTAGCTGGACCATTACACGGTTTGGCAAACCAGGAGGTAATCAAGTGGGTATTCCGCATGATTGATACTTTGGAGACAAGAAAGCCAACGGAGCAGCAAATTAGAGATTATGTACAATCTACTTTAGATTCAGGTCAGGTTATTCCTGGTTACGGTCATGCTGTTTTACGGGAGCCAGATCCGCGTTTCGTAGCGCAAAAAGGTTTTGCACAGCGTTACATTAAAGACAGCGATATTATCAATATTGTTTGGAAATTATTTGATGTAGTTCCACCGATGTTGCAAGCATTGGGTAAAGTAAAAAATCCATGGCCTAACGTAGATGCGCACTCTGGTGCATTATTGGTACACTACGGTTTGACCGAATACAGTTACTATACCGTATTATTTGGTGTGTCTCGCGCATTGGGTGTATTGGCAGCAAGCTGTTGGTCACGTGCTTTAGGTATGCCATTAGAAAGACCGAAGTCTGTAACTACGGATTGGGTTAAAAACTTCTTGGCAGAACAAGAGGCGTAATTTAGTTAACTAGTGATTAGTTGATTCAGTTGACTAGTTGCTATTAATTACTAGATATCAAAAAGGATTAGTCGTTATTCACGGCTAGTCCTTTTTTTGTAAGAAACGGATAATTAGTAGTTTTGGGAGTCTGTCTTCTGTCAGATTCATCGGTCTGTCCTCTCTCTTCTTATTTCATCCAAAAATAAAAAACTATCCAACCTATCATCAAAACATACGGTATTCGTCACCACGGGCCAGGTTCAGCGAAGAGCTTGATGCGCGGCCTGCGTGATTTTGAACCAGACTGCATCTTAGTGGAAGGCCCTGAAGATGCGCAGAGCTTGATGGAATATATCGCGCATCCCGATTTGCAGCCGCCCGTTGCTGTTTTATTGTATAATGAAACAGAACTAAGCGAAGCGTCTTATTTTCCATTTGCTCGTTTTTCTCCTGAGTGGCAGGCGACGCTATATGGTTTAAAAAAAGAAATTCCAGTACGTCTGATGGACTTGCCGATGTCGATCAATTTTACGATAGATCGCGATGCGAAAAATAACCCACAATTAGCATTTAAAACAAAAGATTTAACGCCCGCTGAAATTGAATTGCGACGTGACCCTTTCGGGCAAATGGCAAAATTAGCAGGTTACGAAGATAGCGAACGCTGGTGGGAAGTAACCTTTGAACAAAACGAAAACGATACGGAAATTTTTACCGTCATTGCTGATTTGATGGCATTACTACGTGCCGAAACGAAGCATACCGAATCAAAACAAACGCTAATGCGCGAAGCCTATATGCGAAAGCATTTGCGTAAAGCGATTAAAGAGAAATTTGAGAAAATCGCTATCGTGTGTGGCGCTTGGCACGTTCCGCCCTTGCAGAATTATTTGCAGTATAAACAAAGCGCGGATAACGTATTATTGCGCGGCATTAAAAAAACTAAAACTAGAGCAACTTGGATTCCGTGGACGTATGAACGACTTTCTTTTAAAAGTGGTTATCGGGCGGGCGTTTTGTCACCCGCTTGGTATAATTTACTCTTTGGAAATCGCAAAGAAGTTGTGATTCGCTGGATGACCAAAGCAGCGCGACTGCTGCGTAAAGAAGATTTGGAAGGCTCGCCTGCTAATGTGATTGAAGCTGTACGATTAGCGGAAACGCTAGCGAGTTTGCGCGGATTAGCGATTGCGGGAATTGATGAATTGCGGGAAGCAGCGATTACGGTATTTGGTAGTGGCGATGGAGCAGCTTTGAAACTGATTGAAAATCAGCTGATTATTGGGAATACCATGGGGAAAGTACCCGCCGAAATTCCCGTTGTGCCACTCCAGAAAGATTTAGATAAACAAATCAAATCTGCTCGACTGACCAAAGAACGGCAATCGACTGAAAAACTAACGAAGGTTTTAGATTTACGAAAAGATACTAATTTACGCGCGAGCTATTTATTGCATCGTCTATCGTTATTGCGGATTAATTGGGGAAAGCCCATGAAAGGTTCGCAGCATAAAACGGGTAGTTTTAGTGAAACATGGAAATTAGCATGGAAACCTGATTTTTCTATCCGCATTATCGAAGCAGGAATGTGTGGCAATACGGTAGAAAATGCAGCGACCAATCGAGTACAGCAGCAAGTGGTAGAAACGGATGATCTAAGTAAAGTGGCAGAATTGATCGAGCAAAGTCTGAATGCCGCCTTGACTAACGCCATTCCCGTTTTATTAAAAAAATTACAAGACCTTTCTACGTTGACGAAAGATCCGTTGCAATTAATGGATGCGTTGCCGCCTTTGGTTAATATCATTCGCTATGGCGATACGCGCAAGACGAATACGCAAGCGGTGGAACAAGTAGTGGAGCAATTGATTCCGCGAATCATGTTGGGTTTACCCAATGCCTGCCAAGGTGTGGACGAAGAAGTGAGTGAGCAAATTTTCCAAAAAATTCAAAATGTCAATCGCGTCATCGGTATTTTAAATCATCCTGATTATACGCAGCAATGGTATCGTGCTTTACGCGCTATTGTTTCAACTGCTAATATTGATCGCTTAATTACAGGCGGAAGTATACGTATCTTATACGACCGCGAAATAGCCGTAATCGCCGAAGTGATTACCCAGATGCATTACGCACTTTCTAAAAATAACGATAAAGCCAAAGCAATTCGCTGGCTGGAAGGTTTCTTATTTGGTAGTGGAATGTTGCTGATTCATAATCCTGCGTTATGGAAGATTATTGATGATTGGGTTGAGCAATTACCACCCGAAGACTTTCAGGAAATCCTGCCATTATTACGTCGCGCTTTCGCTAAATTTTCTGCTCCCGAGCGACAGCGCATGCTAGATTTAGCTAAAAACGGTATTGCAGTTACGGCAAATCAAACGATGGGAAATGAGTTAATTGAGGAACAATCCAAAGTTGTTCTGCCTACTTTGCAATTATTACTTGGGTTGAAATCTTAAGAAGAAGTCATTATCGATTATAAATGTCTTTCCGATATGACAGTATTTACACCATAAAACGTGCGCTGTCGGGAAGACAGCGGACGTTATTCTCACAAAAACCTGACCTCTAACAGTTTACTATCCAATCTGTAACTTCCGAGTCAACTAACTTATCGCTGGTTTTATTCGTTTACCTTTACGCCTCGCAAAGTTCCAAATCAACTTTTAATATACTTTTTGCATGGAAGACGTTCTGCTATGGCAGTGGATTATTGTTATTGGAGTTAGTGTTATACTATTTTTTATTGCTCCTTGGTCGAATACGCCCGCTGCGTTTTTCCGCGCGACTAAAGAAAATCAGCAACCCAATTGGTTGCTGTTGACCAGTAGCTTAGTGATTTCGTGGATTTTTGCGAAGTCAATTACTAATGCAGCAAATTTAGGATTGAGTTTTGGATTTGTAGGAGGCGTGGCTTATACGGGCTACTATTTGTCGTTTGTCGTAGCAGGAGTTATCATTTATCAATTACGAACTAAAGGCGGTTTTACGAGTATTCACCACTTTTTGCAGTCGCGTTATGGGCGTTCCGCAGTATTGGTTTTTTCAATATTAATCGGCTTTCGATTATTCAATGAAGTCTGGTCGAATACGATGGTGATTGGGACGTATTTTGGAGAACAAGGGAGTACATCTTATTTCACATCAATTATTGTTTTTACGTTACTCACCTTGGCATATTCTTTAAAAGGTGGATTGAGTTCTTCTTTGCTCACTGATGCGATCCAAATGGCACTTTTTGGCGTATTATTATTTATCATTCTTGGTGTATTAATTCCTAAAACGGAAGGTGGATTAACGACTTACATCCAATCAGGTGAGTGGAGTTTAGGAACGGGCGTTAATTTGCTATTGGTGGCATTGTTGCAATCGTTAAGTTACCCCTTTCACGATCCTGTCTTGACGGATCGTGGATTTATTAGCTCACCTAAAACGACATTGAAGGCTTATTTATGGGCAGCTCCAATTGGGGCATTGTGTATTTTGCTGTTTTCTTTTGTTGGAATTTATGCGCAACAGCAAGGAATGGAAGGACAGGCGGCAGTAGAGGTAAGTAAAACGTTAGGCGTTTTTATGATGCTCATGATGAATTTTATCATGGTCACCTCGGCGGCTTCGACTTTAGATTCGACTTTTGCTTCTTTTTCAAAATTGGCAGTAGTGGACTTAGGAACAGAAAGAAAAATTACGGTAAAACGTGGTCGCTTAGCAATGGTGACTTTGACAATTATAGGAACGATTCCCGTTTTTTTAAGCCCCGAAATATTATCAGGAACGACGGTTAGTGGTACGATGGTGATTGGATTAGCACCTGTTTTTATCTTTTGGCGAAGAGCAGCTAAACCGATTGCTTTCCATTTGTCAGTGGGATTAGGCGTTGTTTTGGGCATTGCTTTAGTGATGAATTGGCTGCCCGAAAGTTGGATTTTCTTTCCAGGAAAGTACGGAGATTTATTATCTATTAATCTAATCGGAACGTTAGGATGTTTTCTAATTTTCTTTGCGGCAGGCAAGCGTAAAAAGTAAATGAATAGCATGATGAAAAATATAGGTACGCTTTCAGGGAAAGTACTTGTTTTTGGCGGGGTGTATAGCAATTTAGAATCACTAACTGTGCTAAAAGCCATTGCAGAACGCGAGCAAATTCCACCCCAAAATATAGTCTGTACGGGCGATGTGGTGGCGTACTGTGCGGATGCATCAGCATGTGTAGAACTAGTGCGGAATTGGGGGATTCACGTCATTGCAGGGAATGTAGAATTGCAATTGCGGCGCGGCGCGGAGGATTGCGGCTGTGAGTTTAATGAAAATTCGCGTTGTGATATTTTTTCGCGCAATTGGTACGCTTATGCGCAAAAACAATTGACTTCAGCTGATTTAGATTGGATGCAAACCCTACCTGATTTTATTACCTTTCAATATGCTAATCGGAAGGTGACCGTTGTACATGGTTCCTACCACCATGTTTCGGAATATGTTTTTGCTTCTACAGATTGGATCGTGAAGGAGCGCAATTTTGTGGATACGGAGAGCGATGTTATTTTGGCAGGGCATTGTGGATTGCCGTTTAGTGAAGAGCGGGATGGAAAATTATGGTTAAATAGTGGGGTAATTGGAATGCCTGCTAATGATGGAACAACGCGCGTGTGGTATGCAATTTTAAAAGACGACAATGATGACTTTGCACATGAACTTAGTTCTTTTCAGCCCGATTTTCAATCTACGATTCAGAAAATGATCACTAATCAATTGCCGCATGAATATGCCCGCACTTTAGAAACAGGACTTTGGGATAATTGTGAAATTTTACCAGCATCAGAAACGAAGCGGCAAGGAAACGAGTTGTATTTTTAGTTTGATTGATTACGCTATAAATCCTTATTCATTCTCCTTTTTAGGAATCGAAAATGAAAAAATTGAACCCTCGCCCAGTTTAGAATCTACCCAAATATTACCTCCGAGTCGCTTGGCTATTTTTTGACAAATAGATAATCCAATACCCGTACCTTTATATTTTGTACGTGCATGGAGGCGTTGAAAAATGATGAATATTCGTTCCAAATATTCTTTATCAATTCCGATGCCGTTATCTTCTACATGAATAATGTACTGTTCATCAGTTTCTTGTGCTCGAATATGTACTTGTGGGCGTACACCAGGGCGGCGAAACTTGATAGCATTACTTAACAAGTTTTGAATCAACTGAATAAGAAGTGATTGGGTAGAAAAAACGGTTGGTAAATTATCAAAATGAATAACGGCATCTGTTTCCGCGAGTAATACGCGTAGATGAACTTTACAAATTTCGACTACATTATTCAAATCAATCTCGCGTTCGTCTTCTTCTGTACGCCCAATCGTTGCATATTGCAATAGTGCATCTAACAGATTATTCATGCGCCCAACGCCTTCCGAAATAAAGTTGAAATAGGTCTCAGATTCGTCGTCTAGTTTATTGCGGTAAAGCCGTTGAATCAACTGGGTGTAACTGCCAATCATGCGCAGTGGCTCTTTCAAATCATGCGAAGCAACATAAGCGAACTGCCGCAATTCCTCGTTCATGGCAATCAGCTCTTCGTTTTGTTGGTTGATCTGATCGCTTTTGTTTAGTAGTAATGCCTGATATTCGTTTTCCTTAGTCAGTTGCTCAATTTCTTTTTCCTTCTCCTTAATAGCATATTTTATTTCAAAATCTAAAAACCTACGATTGTCCTGAATTTTAGCAAATTCTTCCTTGCGAGTAGAGTATTTAAATTGATATAAAAAGGCTTTTTTATACTTTTCGAGCTGTTGATAGAGTAGAGCTAGTAATTGGTAAGCACGAATCTCACTGGTGTGATCTTTTAGTTCAATCGCAATTTCTAACCCTTCTAAAAGGAATTCAATTGCTTTATGCGGTTGTTGTTTTTGATAATAAATGTCCCCAAGATTGACTAGGTTGATCTGTTTTCCGTTGCGGGAATCCAGCTCTTCAATGATAATCTGTGCCTCTTGTGCGATTTTTAATGCTTCATCGTAGTCTTTCAATGCCGTTTTGGTGCGACCAAGCTGCGCGAGCGAGTGGGCAACCATTTCACGGTAATTACACTTTTGTGCTAATCGATGTGCTTTCGCAAAGAAACTTTGTGCCTGTTGTGGTTCTCCGTTGGTGTAATGAATATTTCCAACATTATTATAGATAATAACTTTGGTATTGTTATCCAAAATATCATTGTACTGAGATAAAACAACTTCGTAGCGTTCTAATGCCTCTTCGTAATTATATAAATGGGCGTAGATCGTACCAATATTAATGAGGCAGTGCGCTATATTATGGCGATAGCCGATTAATTTGCTTTTATTTAAAGCATCTAAGAAATATTGAATCGCAATTTTATAGTTAGTTTTTACACCCGATACGATTGCTATATTATTTAATGCAGTAATTTCTTTTTCAATATCTTTTAATTTACGACTAATTGAAAGTAGATATTGGCTGTATTCTAATGACTTGGAGTATTCTTGCTTTTTGACATAAATCTGCCCAAATTGATTATAGATTTCAGCAAGTAGCGCCTCGTCTTTTTTATCTAAAAGTTTTAATGCCTCTTCAGTGTAACTTAATGCAGTATTGAAGTCATTACTTAAAATAGCACATTGACTAAGGGAAGTTAACGCATAAATTTTCTCTCGAACTAGCTGTTCTCTTACAGCAATCTGTAATGCTTTTTCTAAGAAAAGATTTGCTTTGGATAAGTGATTAGTGTTTTGCTGAATTCTACCGCGGATAAAAGCGGTCATAAACTCTAAGCGCGGATTATCTACTAACGCAAGGCGTTGTTCTGCTTCCTGAATAAAATGTAAAGCCTTGGGAAAGTAAGATGTGTCGCCAAGATATTTACCGTTTGTATTATAAATAGCAGCAAGCTGTAGTGCTGCGCGGGTAGTGGCTTCTATTCGCTCTGCTTTGGAAGCAAAGTCGTAAGCGATTTGAGCATTATTCAACGCTTTCTTTAGATAACGACGACGATAGTAGCGATAAGATGCTACGAGTAGGTCATCAATGGGCGCATCCGTTAATACTTGAGTGTTAATGTTTTCCACTATATGGCGATTTTCAAAAAAATGGTCAATACCTAGATGACGCTAGTGAAGGAGGGGGAAGATAGGTTATAAAAATAAAAAATTATTGTTCTTTAATAATGGCGTGTCAGACCTAAAATTGTTCGAGAAAGCGACCATAGGGTAGCGCTGAGAATATTTTTGGCTGACTCTTTCACAGCCTGATCTAAACTTGATTCAGAAGAATTTGTCAAAGAACCATAGTTACAACAAGGCAGCACCAAAAACACCAGCACTATCGCCTAGTTTCGGGGCAAGGAATTTTGTGTTTAAACGTGGATTAAAGACATACTTTTCAACGGCTTTGACGCCGTCCGTGTAGAGAAGATTAATTTTACTTAAACCTCCACCTAGTACAACTACATCAGGATCAACAATATTAATTACAGTAGAAATCGCTTTTCCAAATGAGTCAATTAGACGCTCAATGGTTTGGGTAGCATGTATATCTTGTCTAGTTGAATGTCGTTCTACTATTGTCGTTAAACGCAAGGGTTCGCCACTAATTTTTTGGTAATATTGCTCTAGAGCAGGACCAGAAATTACTCGTTCTACACAACCTACTTTTCCACAATAACATGCCCCACCTGAATCATCTAAAAAGTTGTGCCCCCATTCGCCAGCAATTCCTTGGCGACCACTTAATAGTTTACCATCAACAACTAAGCCACCTCCTACACCAGTACCCATTATTACACCAAAAACAACGCTTGCACTAGGAAAAACTTCAGGCACTATTCCGATAGTCGCTTCGGCAATAGCAAAGCAATTTGCATCATTGGCAATTTTGATGGGAATCTGTAGAATCCGCTCTAAGTCTTGTGGTAGTTTTTTTTCATTGAGAACGGTGCTGTTACAATTTTTCATAAGACCCGTCATCGGGTCAAGTGTACCTGGCGTACCAATACCGATTTGATATGGACGGATACCTATTTCGGCAATTAATACTTCAACCAGTTTGATAATTTGATTGAGGATATGTTCATAGCCTAGATGTGCTTCGGTAGGGACACGCATACGTTTTAATACCACGGGATGTTCGCGTGATTCAAGTACTACACCTTCGATTTTAGTGCCGCCAAGATCGATTCCCCAAAGGAGCATATATTTAATTTTTAATAGGCTTTTGCAAATAAAACCCTCCGCTTTGACGGTTTCCCCGTCAAAACACAAACGCCATTTTCATCCTTAGCATCATCTGGAATACAGCGGATCGTTGCCTTTGTCAATTCTTTAATTTTCAATTCTGTTTCCGTCGTACCGTCCCAGTGAGCGGAGATAAAACCACCTTTTTCTTCCAAGACAGATTTGAAATCATCAAAGTTTTCAACTGAGGTAATGTGCTCGTCGCGATATTTTAATGCCCGTTGGAATAGGTTATCTTGAATATCTTTCAATAATTGCTCAACGTGCTCCGTTACACCTTCTAGTGGCTGCGATGCTTTTTCTTTGGTATCGCGGCGAGCCACTTCAACCACTCCTTTTGCTAAATCACGTTTACCAATACCGATCCGTACTGGAATACCTTGTAATTCGTATTCAGCGAATTTAAATCCTGGGCGTTTCTTAGGATCTTGGTCGTATTTCACTCGGATGCCTTTGGCGCGTAAATCTTTTATCAATTGCTCCGCTACCGCATCAATTTCATCGTTAGGCTTTGGAATTGGAATGATAATGACCTGCGTAGGTGCTAAACGTGGAGGAACAACTAAACCTTGATCATCCGAGTGAGTCATAATTAAACCACCCATTAAGCGAGTAGAAACCCCCCAAGAAGTTGCCCAAACGTATTCTTCTTTATTATCAGAACTACTGTATTTTACATCAAATGCTTTCGCAAAATTTTGTCCTAAAAAGTGAGAAGTACCTGCTTGCAACGCTTTTCCATCTTGCATTAATGCTTCGATAGTGTAGGTCTCTTCCGCTCCTGCGAAACGTTCATTTGCCGTTTTTGCACCTTTGATAACAGGCATCGCCATATAATCCTCGGCAAAACGTGCATAGACTTCGTGAATCAATTTTGATTCATCAATGGCTTCTTGACGTGTTGCGTGTGCAGTATGACCTTCTTGCCATAAAAACTCAGCAGTACGTAGAAATAGGCGCGTCCGCATTTCCCAGCGTACGACATTTGCCCATTGATTAATTAACAAAGGTAGATCGCGATAAGACTTAATCCAATCACGGTAAGTATGCCAGATGATTGTTTCTGAAGTAGGACGTACGATAAGTTCTTCTTCTAGTTTTGCACTTGGATCTACTACTACTCCCTCACCATTAGGATCGTTCATTAAACGATGGTGAGTCACCACTGCGCATTCCTTAGCAAAACCCTCTACATGTTCTGCTTCCTTACTCAAGAAACTTTTAGGAATGAACAGCGGAAAGTATGCATTAACGTGTCCAGTCTCTTTGAACATTTTGTCCAATTGCTGTTGCATATTTTCCCAAATCGCAAAGCCATTTGGCTTAATGACCATACAACCACGCACGGCAGAATTATCTGCTAAGCCAGCTTTTTTGACTATATCTAAATACCACTGTGAGTAATCTTCGGCGCGTTCGGTAACTGCTTTTGCCATAATGCTTTTATTAGCTATAAAATATATTCCCATTAGACGTTTTGCAATCGCTTCTTTTGTAATTTTAATCTATTGAAAAAAGAAATCATTTGCAATCGAGAATTTATTTTTTAGTATTAACGAGTAACTATTAAGTAATAATGAGTAACAACAAACCATGTGCTACCCTCTGCGTTATAATAATAGACGGTTTTGTCCGTAAAATTTCTAAAAGATTCTTTTTACGTAAACAGAACTAAATAAGTTGCTTTCCAGAATATATGGACGTAATTGTATTAAAATGTCTTTAAAAATGTGGTCAAGTGACTTTTTTAACAAATTTTCGTCATAATTATAACTGTTAACATTTCGATTTAACACTTTTAACAAGCTTTAAAGTTCGGTTTAATTGAATCTTAACTAAAAAAGTGGCACAAAAGTAATAAATTAGTGGTTGTAACTTGTAAGAGAGTCACGGTAATTACACTTTAAAAATTTGATTTATGAAAAGCAATAAAATTTCTTCCGTTTTAGCGGTGTTGTTCCTCTTAGCTACGAGCAGCATACTATCGGCACAGTACGATGATTTGTACTATAACCCGGATTCGGATTACGAAAGCTATGATACTTATTCTGACAGCGATGACTACTCGACTAATGAAGAAGATTATGATAGCGACTACGACGACGAAGTTTACGATGACTACGATTATCAGTATACATCACGCATTCGTCGCTTTCACCGCCCAGCACGAGGTTTTGATTTCTACGATCCTTACTACGTAGATACTTATTATTACGACCAGTTTAGTCCTTTTGGAGGAACAACTGTATTGATTTATGATGATCCATTTGCATATCGTTCTTACCGCAGTTTTAATCGTTGGAATCGATTTAATCGCTTCAACCGTTTTAACCGACCATCTTGGAGAATTGGTTATGACCCATTTTTTGGACCTTCATTAGCAGTAGGCTATGGTTATAATCCCTGGGGATGGGGTAATCGTCGCTTCAATCGCGGTAACAGTTGGAATAGCTGGAATCGTTGGAACGATCCTTTCTACGGTGGCGGTGGCTTCGGAGGCGGTCGCGGCTGGGGAGGCAACCAGTTTAATACCTTTAATAATTACTACTGTCCTCCAGCTTGGGGTAATGGAAATTCTTATAATAATGTAAGTAATAATAATCGCGGGGTGAATGGTAATACTCGTGGTTCATACTATGGTTCTCGCCGCAACGGTACAGTCAATACACCACGCAATACTCGTGGAGTAGGACGTAGCAGTGGTGTAACCAATGAAGCACCAAGAGATGCAACTCGTGGTTCAAGAGTAGGTACAACCCGTGGTCGTACTGCACCAGCAACAACTAATGGAAGTACGCGTACTCGCAGTACAGATGCAGCAACACGTGGAAATTCGCGCGCTACAACTAGCCCACGAGCAACTACGCCAAGCCGCACAGACCGTACTCGTGCGACCGAAAGAACTCGCACAGACCGTACCCGTACCGTAACGCCTTCTCGTGGAGATCGCAATTACGAACGTCCAGCACGCACAGATCGCAGCCGCACTCGTGCGACGACACCAAGCCGCTCGGATCGTACGCGTACCACTACACCAACTCGCGAACGTAGCCGTGCAACTACACCAAGTCGTACAAATAGCTCACGAGCAACTACGCCATCGCGTACTCGTACTGACCGAAGTTCTAGTTCGCGTCCATCACGTAGTTACAATAGCGGAAGTAGCAGCCGTAGCAGTCGCTCCTCATCTACTAGATCGAGTAGTAGCTCAAAGCCAAGCCGTTCTTACAATAGCGGAAGTAGTCGTTCTTCTTCGCGCTCGTCTTCTTATAACCGCAGTAGCAGTAGTAGCCGCTCTAGCGGAAGTAGCAGCCGTAGCAGTCGTTCGAGTAGCCGCAGTCGCGGAAACTAAGTAATAGTAATATCGAGTATTTCTAAAATATTCGGTATCATAACTTGCAGAAGCGGGTGGAGGTGTGCGAACCCTTCCACTCGCTTTTTTTGTTAGAGAACTAAGAGTTGAAAACAGTTGTAATAAACAGTTCGACCTTTTAATGGTTAAACTTACATTACTTTTCACACAAAATTTTTTATGCGCTATATCATTTTATCAATCTGCCTACTGGGAGGAATCTTTGTCGTAAATGCTCAAATTGCTTCCGATGCTTTGCGGTATTCAAATATTAGTTATGGAGTAAGCACGGCTCGTTCGTTGGGAGTGGGGGGGAGTCTCGGGGCACTCGGAACAGATTATTCGGTACTCAGCACAAACCCTGCGGGATTAGGTATGTATCGCCGTAGTGAATTTGTTATCAGTCCCTCTGTTTTTGCGGCTAAGACTACTTCGGAATTATTAGGAACTTCTACTTCAGAAGATCGTACAGAGGCTGATTTTAACTTGGCAAATATTGGGGCTGTCTTCGTATCCCAGCCAAGAGGACGTAAATGGAAAACATTTAACTTTGGTATCGGCTTCAATCGTTTAGCCAATTTTGATCAAGAGTTTTACTACGAAGGCGCAACGCCAGCCACGGTTACCGATCGATTTTTAGATGTTGCTAACGATATTGGCTTGGATCAATTTGAAGCGGGTGTAGCTGCAGATGCCAGTGCGATATATGAGGCAGAAGCAGGTTCTGGATTTTACATAAGTGATTTTTCTAACCTAAATTTAGGAGCATTAATCAATAAAAATCAACTTGTAGAACGTTCGGGATCATTAAATGAATTAGTGTTTTCTTTTGCAGGAAACTATAATGAGCGCCTGATTGCTGGCTTAACGATCGGGATACCATTCTTAACTTTCACGGAAGTAAAAACCTATCAAGAGTCTGATCCTACGGACGAAATTGAATTTTTTAATGAACTAGAATATATTGAACGATTAACTACGAATGGAATAGGAATCAATGCTAAGTTAGGATTAATCTTTCGGGCGAGTCAGGCGATTCGTTTAGGTGCGGCAGTACATACGCCTACTAACTTCGGTATGGATGACTTATTTACCACTGACTTGACTTATAGTTACACGGATGCAGATAATGATGGTCCTGTCATCGCTAGTTCTCCGACGGGGTCTTTTGATTATCGCTTAAAGACACCTTGGCGTTATTTTGCAAATGCAGGTTTTATAATTGGACGCTCTGGTTTTATTTCAGCGGAAGTGGAATATGTTGATCACAGCGGGAGTACTTTTGATTTAACGTCAGATAGTAACAGTCCCGAAGATTTGGCTTATCAGAACGATTTAAATGATGAAGTCTTGAATAGTTTTCAATCTGCGCTGAATATTCGTATAGGTGGGGAGTGGGCAATTAGTCAATTTCGCTTACGTGGTGGTTATCAATTACTTGGCGCTACTGCTAATGAAAATGAATTAGGAGGAGTATTGAGTTTGGGAGCAGGAGTGCGTGGAAAGAACGTTTATTTAGATTTAGGATACCAGCGTGCGACTTCCGAAAATGTTTACTCGCCCTACTTGACTTCCTTTGCAAATGAACCCATTATTGATAATAAAATAAATGCAAGTCGCTATTTAATGACAATTGGGTATAAATTTTGATAACTATTTAGTAGAAAGCATTGATAATTAATTATTAATACATATTATATATTTATAATATTTTGATTGCCAGTAGATTAGTGAATTTTAATGAACTCCTTTTTCTAGTAACTTTTGTTGACAATAAAATTTAATTATTGTTTTTTGTTGCTAGTAAGTAGTTAACCTAAAATAATCGACACATTTTGTGACGGTCTCTTTTTGCACTATACATCGTTAAAAAGCCTCGTCGTAAAAAGACTATGACTACGTTTTTTGCCTTGTCTAGCACAAAAATAGCCTCAGTCAAAAA
>JBGCES010000423.1:0-8464 GCA_045106545.1 Saprospiraceae bacterium | reverse complement strand
GATACGGTGATCAAAATGGTACAAGCTGGGGCAAGAGGGTATATTTTGAAAGATGGACCACTAGAAGAAATCGTGCTGGCTATAAAAAGTCTAGCAGGAGGAAATAGTTATTTTTCACGTGAGATTTCAAGTACCATTATTGCAAAGCTTGGTTCAAACAGCCCTCGCAGACGCTTAAAAACAAATGGTGGAGCATCTAGTCTTACTCGACGGGAATTAGAAATTTTGGAATATATTTCAAAAGAATTTACGAATAAAGAAATTGCCGGTGAATTATATATTAGTCCTCGTACCGTGGAGACGCATCGACGTAACTTAATGCAGAAGTTAAAGGTGAAGAACTCTGTTGGTTTAGTAATTTATTATTTCAATAAAATACAAGGACGTGGGGTAGCGATGAATGCTTAGGTTTAGTAAAAAAATAACGGCGTATAATTTGATTTACTTTATTTGATCTTCGCCACTAAAAAAAGGAATAGCTTATGACGAGCTATTCCTTCTTTTGTATAAAGTACATAAAAAATGTACTGTTCGTTCTGTATTATTTCTTCGCGTAGAAGCCTTCTTTCTTGAATTTTTTCACCAATAAGTAGTAAAAAATTGCTCGGAACTTATTGCGGTTGCTGCTACCAAATGTTTGACATACTTCCATGATTGCATCATCTAACTCTTTTGAGTCAGTCATTCCTAATTTCTTAATTAAGAAGTTATTCTTTACGCGGTCACGTTCTGCCTTGTCTGTACAAGAGACTTTGCTAGCATCTTCGCGGTAAATCGAAGGACCTAAGCCTTTGGTTACGGCGCGTAATAATTCAGAATCAATGTCTTTTTCTGACATTTTTAACTTCTCTTTCATTTCTTTGTCGTAGCGCACTAATGCTTCTTGAAATTTACTCATAGATAAGATTTTAGTTGAATTTAATAATAAAGTAGTAATAAAAATTGAAGTTAAGTACTTACATATAACTATGATAAGTTAAGTATCCAACTGATTTTACTACTTATTTTCCTTACAATAGTAAATAAAATTTGGCATAATCATTTGTTTTCAAAACAAAAGATAGAGTAGGGGGATCGGATGTTTAATAATGTTTTATGTATTTGTGAAAATAGATTTATAAGGAGCTGATTATTAAATTTTTATACTAAAAACTATTCTTTATAAGAACCAAAGTTATTTGTCAATAGCGGCTTCATCTTGTCCATTTTTCTGCATTTCAGCTATCCAAAGTTCTAATAATTCTTCTAGATTAGGTTTAGGAATTAATCCCTGAAAACGCTCTACTGCTTGACCATTAGCAAAGAACATAATCGTCGGAATACTCTTAATTTTGAACTGCTTACTTAACTGATTCTGATCGACATTCATCTTTCCAATCACCGCTCGACCTTCAAATTCGCGTGCTAACTCATCAATGATTGGACCCACAATCCGACACGGACCACACCAAGGCGCCCAAAAATCTACCAATACGGGAACATCTGCATTCAACACAACTTCCTGAAAATTCTGATCGGTGATTTCAATTGCCTTGATCTTGGGTGTTTTATCGCGTTTAAATATGGAAAACATAATTTGAATTTATAGTTGATGGTATTTTTAATCGTCAACCGTTTGATGAATTGAACATCTTACTCAAATGTCCTTTATAGTAAAAAACAATTTTCTAACCAAAAAGATTGATCATGATACGCGAAGGTTCAAAAGTAAAATGGAATTGGGGTAATGGTACTGCCGAAGGCAAAGTCATTGAAACCTATACTGAAAAAGTTACTAAAACAATAAAAGGGAGCGATGTTACCCGTAAAGGAGAGGCAGGTAATAAAGCACTCTTTATCGAGCAAGAGGACGGCGACAAGGTGCTGAAATCTGAAAGTGAGGTGGATAAAGTGTAGCCATGTTAAAAATCCATAGCTGGCGTTGAGCAGATGCCAGCTAATTTTTTGTTTTAAATAGTAAGACAGATTTACATCATCAACTAAATCATCATAATTGCTTGATCATCAAAGTGAATTCATTCATCCCATCATTTACTAATTGGGTCATTGTACTTACTCAAGCTAATTTTCCCTGCTGCTAGACAACTTTCAATATTGCGTAACGTACCACTTTTACGTTTTTCATTCGAATTAAAATCTACTCCTAAAAAGTGGGTACAGCTTTCCACCGCTGCCGCGTCGCGTTCTGCATCGCTAGTAAAACCACCTTTTATTTCCCACGCACCCACTTTAGTGCGATATTTATCCGCCAAATAACGTGGTCGCTCACCGACGTGCAGTACCGTTACATTTTTGGATTTATCTTTTAAAAACTCCATCGTTAAAGTATCCGTACCCCGAAAATCACAGAGTATAAAATGCGCTGACTTATCCGTTGCGTATTGCTGTAAAATCGGTAGGTAAAAAGTAGAAAATTGCTCGAAAGTGAGATTGCCGTTACCGAAGATGTAGATATACATTGCATACGATTTTTGAAAAAGATTGAAATGAGATTTTAACTGCTGAATCCATCTACGTGTATTTAAGTTCCAATTTTCATCGAAATTCCTTCCAGCTTCATCTATTCCTCAAAACTTTTATCTTTATCTTCGCTTTTTCCTATTTTGGAGGCAAAATTATTAACGAATAACGCTGAACGAGTAACGAGTAACCCTACTGGGCAATATTCATCATTCCTCATTCATCGTTCATCATTATTTTAGAATGTCTGTTTTTAAAAATATAAAATCACTCTTTGTTGTCGAAGACGCAGAGTTAGTTAAGAAGGAAACGGGGAAATCACCCACTAAGTCGAATACACAGCCAAGTCGCTCTAAACCTGCGCCAGCTGCTAATTCGCCCGTGATGCCAGAAAGTACTTCGGGGCAACCAGGCAAGGTTAGTTCCAAATTTATGGATGTGCTATTGCGTTCTATGGAAGCGGCCGATTTAGATGGATTTGATTATTTAGAATTTAAAAAATCCCTGCAATCACTCGCTAAAATGCCGATGGACGAAGCGACCCGTTACAAATCTGCTTTTGCGATGGCGCAGACGATGGGTGTAAGTCCACAAAAATTAATCGACTCCGCTACGCATTATATTAATGTATTGAAACGCGAAGAAGATAAATTTGAAAAGGCACTTGCTGGGCAGCAAAGCCAACAGATTGGTAATAAAAAACAACAAATCCAGCAGCTGGATAATTTGGCGAAGCAAAAAGCGGAACAAATTAAAAAGCTAACGGAGGAAATCACTCAGCACCAAAAACAGAGTGAACAGCTGAAAAAAGAAATCCAAGATCGCACCGTGAAAATCGAAACGACGAAGAATGATTTTATCGCGTCCTTCAACGCGCTCGTAGCGCAAATTCACGGCGACGTGGAGAATATGAAACAATATTTAAAATAGTGAGAAAATAGTTTGATGGTGGTTTGAAAATAGTTTGAAGTCGTATCGGACTGCGCTCAAACAACTTTCAAACCACCTTCGAGCAACTTTCAAACAACTTTTACACTACTTTTTCCATGCAAAATAACTTTCAAGCTAAATCTTTTTGGAAACGTCCCGAAGGAGTGACGGGGATGATTTTTCTCGCAGCACTCGTGATTGGTGGTGGGGCATTATTAGCAACTGCCTTACCGACGATTATTGCTTTTACGCAAAGTATTATCGGACTTACTGTTACTTTAGTTGCTTTATCAGCGATTATCTATATGGCACTCGATCCGAAAATGCGCGCTTTGGTCGGCTATGGCTACAAAAGCATCATGCGCTGGATTACGTCCATTTTTGTGAACATCGACCCAATTGGGATTTTAAAAAATTACGTGGAAGAACTCAAGGGGAATCTGCGGAAGATGAACAAGCAAATTGGTAAGTTGCGCGGTCAGATGCACAAGTTGCAAGAGTTGATTCACAATAATAAAAAGGCAATTACGACCAATCTGGAATTAGCGAGTAAAGCGCGAGATAAGAACAAACAGAGCATGATGATCTTAAAATCGCGCAAAGCAGGGCGATTGAAAGAATCGAATATGCGCTTGGAAGATTTATACACCAAAATGGAAGTGCTTTATCGAGTACTGACCAAAATGTACGAAAATTCTGAAATTCTAGTTGAAGATATTCAGGATCAAGTTGCCGTTAAAGAACAGGAACGCAAAGCGATTCACGCCAGTACTTCCGCGATGAAATCTGCTATGTCTATCATCAGCGGTGACCCAGATAAACGCGCGACTTTCGATATGGCAATGGAAGCTGTAGCTAATGATGTTGCAGGTAAAGTAGGAGAGATGGAACGCTTCATGGAAATGTCTGCCAACTTTATGGATAGTGTTGATTTGCAAAATGGTGTATTCGAGGAAGAAGGCTTAAGAATGTTGGAAAAATGGGAAAATGAAGGAGTTTCCTTAATTTTGGGCGAACAAAAACACGATCTGCTGGTACAAGCAGAAAACGATAACGACGTACTGGATTTAAATGCGCCGATTGCACGACCACAACGTCAAACCAATCACGATAATCAGTACGATTCTTTCTTTGACTAAAAGTAAAAATAGTTTAAATATTGTTTGAAGGTTGTAAGCCACAATCGTCAAACAATGTCGAACAACTTTCAAACTATTTTTCAAACAACTTTTAAACAACTTTTTAAATGGCACAGAAATTAACAACTTTTTCAAAATTTTTAATAACGCTGCTGATTGTCGGGGCAGTCGTTTTTGGTGGACGCTGGATTTTAAATAACACCGAGGCTGGTAAAGAGGTGGCGCGTGATGCGGGCATCGAAAATACGGGTGGTGGTAGCAGCAGCTCGACTTCTGGTAGTGCGACGACCAATAGCGGCAGCAGTTCTAGTAGTAGCGATGCAATTAAAATTGCCGTCGTAACTTGGGGTGGCTACGCAGGTGGTCAATATTTTAACGAAGGCTTTAGTGCGAATAAAAATTCACGTTTTTATAAAGACTATGGTTTTGAAGTAGAATTTAAATTATTAGACGATGTGGATGCTTCCTTAGCAGCGTGGAAACGCGGTGATGTAGATTTACATTGGTACACCATTGATGCGTTTCCAACTTTGATGGAAGGTATTCAGGATTACGATCCAGTCGTTTTGTGGCAAGCGGATTGGTCACGTGGTGGCGATGCAATTGTCGCGCGTCGCGGTATTAATAACGTAGCTGATTTGAAAGGTAAAAAAGTAGCTGTGGCGGAATTGACGCCTTCTCATTCTTTCCTATTGTGGATGTTGGATGCAGGTGGAATGTCAATTGATGACATCGAAGTTGTACCGCAAAGTAACGCGATTGATGCAGCCGAAGTATTCAAAAGTGGTCGCGTAGATGCAGCGGTCGTTTGGAGTCCAGATGATGAAGCGGCGTTACGTGCCGTTCCTGGTTCACGCGTTTTGGAGAGTACGAAATCAGCTTCTAATATCATTGCCGATGTCTTTTTCGCTAAACGCGAATTTGTCGAAAAGAACCGCGATAAAATCGCTAAACTCTACGAAGGCTGGATGAAAGGCGCAGCCGAAATCAACTCTAATCCTGCGAATAAGCAAAAAGCGATTAAGATTTTATCAGAAGGTTTAGGCATTCCTGCGGGTGATGCAGACGTAGCGATTAACAACGTACGTTTAGTAACGCACGGCGATAATGTCAACTTC
This sequence comes from Saprospiraceae bacterium, assembly GCA_045106545.1. Lineage (GTDB taxonomy): Bacteria > Bacteroidota > Bacteroidia > Chitinophagales > Saprospiraceae > JBGCES01. Next base: position 2,817 of record JBGCES010000423.1, on the reverse strand, counting down.
TTTGATTTAAATACAGGTTATAAAGGGGTAACTGGAAGTAGCTTATATTCACGCATGACGGCGGAGTACCAAGACTTAGGTTTCGCAGCGAAAAATACCCCTAGCTGGCGTAGAATTTCCTACCCAAATATCGTTAATTCAACCGTTTTGGAAGGTGCTGGTAACGATGCCGAAGGCGCGAAAACATTCACCAAAGTATCGGATGAGGAAGCTGCAACCAAAGAGGCAATCGCCAGTAAACCCGTGAGTATCAGCTTCCGTACGGGCGAATACCAATTGGATGAAAACGCTAAATATATCATTGATCGTGAATTCTTAGACATCGCTAAAGCGTTCGCAAATTCTCGGATTCGGATCGAAGGAAACACGGATAATGTCGGTAGTCGCAGCAGTAACGTCGCATTATCTAAACGCCGTGCGCAGTCGGTAGCGAGTTATCTTATCGGTGAACACAATATTCCAAGCAATCGAATTATCGTCATTGGTAATGGACCAGATAAGCCAGTGGCTTCTAATAATAATGATGCGGGAAAGGCGAAGAATCGGAGAACTGATTTTCAGTTAGTAAGAGAGTAAAGTTCTTTTATCCTCAATATACAGTCAACGCATAGTGGTTCATTTGGGATTACTATGCGTTTTCTTTTTTACAAAAATCAATATGCAATGAAAACTTATCTACTGTTATTCCTTTCATTTTTATTGAGTACTTGTTCCTTTTGTCAAGTTAGTGATACGCTCAATCAAGATGCCGAACCCATCGGAGGAATCAATGAATTAGCTTTACATTATTATTCCATTGACTTCACCAAAGAACAACGTAAACTACTGAAAGATACGCCACTTGAATTTATATTTCTGATCGATGAATTTGGTACTGCAACCCTGCGAGAAGTGAACGGTACAAATAACGCCATAATTTTAGATAGTTTGCTGCAACGCTCAGAAGAACTTCCGCCTTTTCAACCTTCTATACAAAGTGGCGTCACTGTTCCAGGTATTTATTTCATGCAGCTTACTTTTCCGACTTATCGGATGTCAGAACAACAATTGCGTAGTCCTTATTTATGGGGTTCGCCCGTTGCGCGATTAGACGAATTCGAATATATCGAATTTTCAAAAAGTAGATTCGACTTAATCGTTGGCATTCCTACAAGTCAGATATTTGGGAATATTAACGAATACGTAAATTTAGGGTTTGGATTAGAAACGAAATTTGCTTATGCTAACGAAAATGGATGGGGTGGGGGATTGAATTTATCGATGAGTTTTCATCCTATTGAGATAGATTTTCCGATAAATTCTAATCGGGAGCAGTTAGAGCAACTACCTGTTTTATTTTTGGGAGGTTATGCCACTAAGTGGATTCATCCTAAAGGTAATTCACAGCAACCTTTCAGTTTGCAATTCGAGTTGAATTACGTTCAGCAAAATGTCACAACGCGTATTGACGGACTTGATCCGCCTTTCGTCAATTTTAAGGGATTTGCACCAGGTGTTGCATTTCATTATCCATTACCATTATTCAGAGGTAAGCGAACGTATGCTTATCAAGCTTTATCTACCACAAACGGATTTTTAAATATTCATGCGGCAGTTCGTCAATTATTTATGAGCAACAAAGCTGCGAATGGAACGATGTTGGAAGTTGGATTAGGGTTTAGAATGACGAATCGGAAAGTAGTGGATTATAAATTGAAGGAGTAGATAGTAATTCTATTTTGTCTAATATTACAGATATAAATAAAGGGTAGAAAATTATTCCTCTTGATTTTCTGTTGCATAGGTCATATATTGAAGGCAAAATTATTTTTATGATTAAAGATGAAATTGGACTAGCATTACATGATCGTTATACGCGTAGTCATGGTCTTTCTAATGATGAACAAACTACTTTAGAACAATGATATGTGGAACAGGATGAAGAAGAAATTCAGATGATTAGTACCAATAGATTTGAAGTTAATTTCCCTGACTTTCAGGCGCAAATAAATACAACTTTGCAGACTATTGTTGATTTGTCTGACCAATTGCAGCAATTGATTCAAGAAAATTTACGTATTCGAAAGGAAAATCAAGACTTGAAAGAAAAGATTGCTCAGAAAATAATTCTCTCCTAACTATAACTCTCCATCATCCTCCGCATTCTTACCGACCGCGCGCGCTGAAATCTAAACACCCCATAAATAATCACCAGCAAAATCGGCACTGCGAAATTACCCCATTTCAACATCGAACGCGTTCCATCTTCTAATTCATCAATTGGGCGCGAAGTCATGCCTTTCGTGCGTAGCGCAATCAAACCTGTATCGTCTGATAGCCAATCAATACTATTCACCATCAAGCCAACATTGGCAGGCGACTGACCGCGTCCTTGCTGTCCACTGATAGGGAAATCGCCATCACCCCAAACGACTAAACGTCCTTGTACCGTGCCACCAAAATTACTTTCTAACACACCTCCCAAAGGTAAGTTCGCCTGTGGGAAATCACCATTTGTCCACTGTTTATTAATATCAAAATAAGCGGGGACGGGCGCAGTAGCCGCGCGATTAGAAGTAGTTGCTAAGGTCGTCCAACGCGCAGTGGAGTCGATAGCGGTATAAGTCACAGGACTCGCAAATTGGAAAACCACTTGTCCGATACCTTTAGTAATCGGGTGTTCCGTAAAGTTTTGTACAATCGGTAAATATGGAAACTGTACGGGCGTATTCATCGTAAAGAAGCCTTGCTGACGCTGCACGGAAACCGAACCACATTGAGCATCCAATGCAAATTCATTTTCAATCGCAATCCCTTTTCCTTTTAACCACGTTTCTA
>JBGCES010000422.1:0-1997 GCA_045106545.1 Saprospiraceae bacterium | reverse complement strand
AGCGGTCGGAATAGCGGTTTGTATTGCCGTATTATTCGCATTGGGCAAAACGGATTTGGCTACTTTTTTCAACTTCTTCTTCGCATTTTTCACTATATTAAAGTTAAAACCAAAATAAGTCAAGACCAACGCCGCCATACTAATTGCCAACCACAGCAGCCGATTTTGTAAAATAATCCCCATGAATGGAACGACCTCCGTGTTCTTCTCCATAATCGTCCAATACTGCGTATAATAACGCACCGTCGTGATTCCAAATGGATCACATAATGCCGCAAGTGCTTGATTATCAACGTCTCGCGTCAACATCAAACCTAATTGATACGCCACAAAGAGAAAAATACCCTGCGCGTAAACGACCATAATTTTCTTACTCAACGCGCCACTCGCAAAGAAAATACCCGCCATTATCAACACATTCGGAATGACAAATACCAAAAATGGATGAATCAAATGATAGGTATTATAAGGTAACAACTCTTCCGTTTCTATCCACGGCATCAGTAAACCCAAGGACAGCCCGACAAACATTCCACTAAATACAAATAACGTCACGAAGAGCGACCCTAGAAATCGTCCACCGAGATACTGCCATTTTTTAATCGGCGTTGTAAAAATCATGGATGCTGTATGATGCTGAAAATCACGCAAAACGGGTACGCCCATAATCGCCGATGCGAGCAATAAACCTGGAATCGCGCTCAGAATAATATAGAAAGTCGCAATGGTCGTCGGTGCGTTCACTTTGACCTGTCCTGAACTACCACCGACTTGTACCACGTCTGTCGTGATAGCACAAAATGCCAACAAAAACATGATGAAAAAGTAGAGATAAGTCGCAGGGCGTTTGGAGCGATATTGAAGTTCAAATTTGAATATTTCCCACATGGAAAAAGTTGTTTGAAGGTGGTGTAAAAATTGTTTGAAAGTGTTGATAGTAAGGGCTTTAGCCTTTTTTGTCGCGCCCCTTTAGGGGCATTTCAGTGCTAAAGCACTTTGACTGGAAAGCCTAAAGGCTTAACTACCAATGAGTTGACTTCCAAAAATTTTGGAGAAATAGACATCTTCTAAATCAGGTTCGACCGTACGGAAACGCGGATCGGGTTCATTTTCGGAAAGAATATGAATGACGGGTTTGCCCGCTACGCGTTTTTCAGAAATGACGTTGAAATTTGTTTTGTAATGTTGCAATTGATGCTTTTCGATAGTCGCGCGCCAGATTTTACCGTTTAATTCATCCAAAGTCGATTGTGGTGTTCCTTCAAATAGTACCTCGCCCTGATTAATAATCGCCATATTGGTACATAATTCTTTCACGTCTTCGACGATGTGGGTAGAAAGAATCACGACGGTATTTTCGCCGATTTCGGACAACAAATTGAGGAAGCGATTGCGTTCGGCGGGGTCGAGTCCTGCTGTTGGTTCATCGACGATAATCAGTTTTGGACTCGCCAAAAGGGCTTGCGCGATACCAAATCGTTGACGCATACCACCCGAATATCCACCCACCGCTTTTTTGCGGTGATCGTATAAATTTGTTTTTTCTAACAGCGATTTAACCAAGGCTTTGCGTTCACCACGATTAGAAATACCTTTCAAAACGGCGAGGTGATCGAGTAGCACTTCTGCCGATATTTTAGGATACACCCCAAACTCTTGTGGCAAGTAACCAAGTATTTTTCGCACCTCTTCTTTTTGGGTCAGCACGTCAATATCGCCAAACGAAATACTGCCCGTATCGGGTTCTTGCAAAGTCGCAATCGTTCGCATCAGCGAAGACTTCCCCGCGCCATTCGGACCGAGCAGTCCATACATGCCGATGGGAATATTTAAATTTACATTTTTTAAGGCTTGGACGCCATTGGGATAGGTTTTGCTGAGGTTGCGAATGGTGAGTTGCATATTGTTTTTTCGTTTGCCTACGTAATTTTTATTTTAATGACGAAGTGAAATAGCAAAAGTTATCTTGAAAAGAGTAAAAATTTGGATAAAAAGTT
>JBGCES010000421.1:0-2330 GCA_045106545.1 Saprospiraceae bacterium | reverse complement strand
GCGACCCCGTTTGGAAAAAGGTAATTGCTGGATCGTGATTGATCGCTTCGGTATGCATGGATTTAACAATACATAACTCATCGACAATTTTAGATGTATAGGGCATGAGGTCACTCATGTAGGTACCATTCTGTCCGTGTTGTGAGAAGCCATAAAGCGAACCAACGAGTGGGAATTCGCTTTGTCCCGAAGTCATACCGGTCAGTCGTTGTCCTTTACGGATGGACTCGGGTAAGTCTTCGCCGCGTCGTTTATTGAGTAGCGGTTTATAATCAAATAACTCTAATTGAGAAGGTCCGCCACTTTGGAATAAGTAAATAACTCGTTTCGCTTTGGGCGCGAAGTGTGGTGCATCTAAAATGCCAGACAAACTGCTTTTTTCTGTCATTATCCCACCATCAGAACGCTCAAACATATTACATCGACCGATTAAACTCGACAGTGCTGCTACGCCGATACCCGTTGCTGATTTTGATAAAAATGCGCGACGGTTAAGCTGTAATTTTCTATCTTCTACTATTTTAGTCATGATATTGGAGCACAGGTTTGCAACCTGTGGGAATTTAATTAAGAGATAATGCGCTTGCTAGAATTTTTCACAGGTTGCAAACCTGTGCTTCCTTAGCCGCGCGTGATGGTTTCGTCAAGATTGAAAATGGTGTTAGCGATAATGGTGTATGCCGCTAATTCGGGCGCAGCCATTAAATCCTGCTGCGGATATTCCCCGATTGCCAATAGTGCTTTTGCCTCTTCTGGTGCTTGCGCGAAACGCTCTTGTTCTTCTTTAAAAAACTCGGTCAATTGTTGTAATTCTTGCTCGTTAATTTGGCGAGAAGTTGCCAAATAAAACATATAAGCGATGCGGTTTTCTAAGGCTTCTTCTTGCTCAATGGAGCGATAAGCCAGTACGCGCGATGCTTCTACAATTTGCGGATCGTTGAGTAATACCAAGGCTTGAAGGGGTGTACTGGTCGTTGGACGCTTGACTGCACAGAGATCACGCGAAGCGGCATCAAACGTCATCATGCTCGGTGGTGGAACGGTACGTTTCCAAAAAGTGTACATGCTACGGCGATAAATTTTATCACCTTTATCGCGAATATATTTAGCTAAACTACCACCACCACCGCCGATGGTTTCTGCCCAGAGTCCATCGGGTTGGTAAGGTTTTACGCTTGGCCCACCAATTGTATTATTAAGTAAACCACTCGTCGCTAAGGCATGATCGCGGATCATCTCGGCACTTAACCGAGCGCGAGGGGCGCGAGCGAGATACATATTTTCGGGATCGCGTTCGATTAATTCATCGGTCGTTTTAGAAGTTTGTTGATAGGTGGCGGATAGAACGATGGTTTTTAAAGTTGCTTTTAAGTTCCATTCGTTTTCCATTAAGTCTAACGCTAGCCAATCCAGTAATTCTGGGTGCGTCGGCAATGAACCTTGATTACCAAAATCGTCAGGCGTAGCAACAATCCCTTTTCCAAAACACTGTTGCCATAAACGATTAACCGTAACCCGCGCCGTCAATGGATTTTGTTTATCAAACAACCATTCTGATAATCCTAAGCGATCCTTTTGAAATTTATCAGAGAAGCCTAAAATTGAAGGCGGTAAATCGGGATCGACGGGTGTAGTCCGTTTATCATAAGCACCGCGATCTAAGATGTATGCTTGTCGCTTTTTGGGCATTTCCTCCATTATCATTAATGGAATTTCGGGTAGCGAATCTAGATTTTTAATAAAATCTAAGGACGCATCAATTTCCTCTTGCGTCAGCATAATATATGGCTTCGGAATTGCGCCGTAAGGCTCGATCAACCCTTCTTCAGGAACATTATTAAAAAAGCTAAACAAGCTAAAATAATCCTTTTGCCGAATCGCATCATACTTGTGATCGTGGCATTTTGCACATTCAAAAGTTAAACCTAAAAAGGCAGTTCCAAAGGTTTGTGTGCGGTCGGAAACGTATTCGACGCGGTATTCTTCGGGAATAACTCCACCTTCCTGAGTGATTTTATGATTGCGATTAAAAGCAGTTGCGATAATTTGTTCGCGAGTAGGATTGGGGAGCAAATCGCCTGCAAGTTGCCAAGTGACAAACTGGTCATAAGGCATATTTTTTTGGAAAGCATGAATGACCCAGTCTCGCCACGGAAACATAATACGTTCTAAATCATCCTGATAACCATGCGAATCGGCGTAACGCGCAATGTCGAGCCATTTCACGGTCATGTGTTCGGCGTAAGCGTCGGTCGCAAGTAAGCGATCCACTACTTTTTCGTAGGCATCAGTTGATTCATCATTAATAAAGTTGTCGATTTCTGCTAAAG
>JBGCES010000420.1:0-8565 GCA_045106545.1 Saprospiraceae bacterium | reverse complement strand
ATACACATCATAACCCCATACGGATTGTAAAATCTGCTGCCGCGATACCACTTCGTCTTTACGATCTACGAGCAACTTCAATAACATTGCTTCTTTCTTAGTCAAGGTAAATTCACCTGGATTACCAGTAGCTTCGTAAGTGATGAAGTTCACCTTGTTTCTACCAAATTCGTAGATTTCTGGCGTATTTTCGGGCGATTTGCTGGTGCGTTTGATCAAATTATTAACGCGCAGTAGCAATTCTTCCAAGTTAAAAGGCTTCGTCAAGTAATCATCCGCGCCTTTCTTTAGACCCGTAATGCGGTCGCCCGCTGAATCCTTCGCCGTTAGAAAAATAACTGGAACGTCCATATTCGTCAAGCGAACTTGCTCTACGATTTGGAAACCATCCACCTCAGGTAGCATTACATCCAAGATCAATAGATCGAAATGTTGCTCTTTGAAATGCTTTAAAGCCGTGCGCCCATCGGCAGCCGTAACGACTTCGTAGTCTTCCATTTCCAAATTTAATTTGACGACGTCGCGGATATTTTCTTCATCCTCGACTAGTAGTATGCGCATCATCTATATGAGTTTTTAGTTGGTAGTTTTTAGTTGGTAGTCAGCTTCAACATTGTATTACTACAAACTGCCAACTACAAACTTTCAACTTGAATTTATTCTTTAAATTAACTGCTGTTCTCGCTTCGGTTCTTTCACTCCCTTTGCTCCTGCTTTCGGCAAATTTATTTTAAAAATAGTGCCTTGTGGTTCGTTGTCCTGTAGGGAAATCGTTCCATTGTGAGTTTTTACGAGCTGATGAACGATATATAAACCCAATCCCGTCCCTTTTGTTTTGCGGGTGTCCTCACTACCGACACGATAGAACTTATCGAAGATGCGTTTTTTGTCTTTTTCGCCGATTCCGATGCCTCGATCGGCTACTTCAATACAGATATTTTCTTTCTCACAACAAAAACGAACCGTGATGTGCGCAGGTTTAGACGAGTACTTGACCGCATTTTCAATTAAATTAATGGCAATAGAAGTCATGCCTGGTTCGTCGGCTTCCAATAATGGAATGTGATCGTCCTGATACATTTCAAAAGTGGAATGTGGATATTTTTGACGCATCCGCCCTAAAATTTCACTATATAATTCTACTAAATCGACTTTCGTCAAATGTAATTGGTACGCCGTTTCTAATTTTGCGGAAAGCAGCAAATCATTCACAAGTGTGTTCAAGCGGTCGGTTTCTTTGAGCGCGCTATTGACAAATTTGTCCTTCTGATCGGGTCGGAGTTGGCGTTTTAATAACGTTTCTAAAACCAAACGAATGGAGGCAATGGGCGACTTTAATTCGTGGGTAATGGACAGCAGAAAATTGCGGCGTTGTTCGGAGGCTTCAATTTCGCGATTGGAGCTTCGATTAATCAACCAAATACCGATTACCAACGTAATGACAAAGACAACCGCTTCGCCCATAATCATCCATTCTTGCGTTTTGTATTCGTCACGTAATGCTATGAATTGTTCTGTTTTTCGATATTCTACTTCGTTTTCTACTAATCCTTGGGCTGCCATGACGACCGCTTGCAATTCGCTCTTGGCTTGAAAAGCATCCCGATTTTTGGTAAATAAAAGCACTGACCACCATGCGAAGGCGATGAGCATGTAAGCAACAACAATGTGCGAGAGTAAGCGAAGACGATGTTTGATCAAGGTTTTTTAATGTATAATCTATAAATAAATTGACAAAATTGCCAAATTGTTAATAATGAGTGACTTGTACGCGTTTGCTAATCAATAAATAGGCAAACTTACTTTATAGCTCGTTCCGAAATATTTCGGAAAGTAATGAATAATGTGTAATCATGAGCCGCCCGTAGAGACGTTATATCATAACGTCTAAACAACTAGCACCTACACATATCTTCACCACAAAGGTAAGCGAAAAAGGAGGTGTCGTGAGTTTGGTGGGTGTAAAAAGTTAGTCGTTTTTAGCTGGGAGTTGGTAGTTGCTGCCTCACCGTGAGCGAATTGAGAATAGTAAAATAGTCAGTTATGAGAATGGAGTGACTATCAACTTTGGACTACCAACTTCTCAAAAACGTCGTTCCATCAAAACCGTATCGCACCATTCATCATCTACTTGAGCGATGCGTTCACGGATACCGCTGATGCGGAAACCGAGATTTTCATGGAGACGAATACTGATTTTATTTTTAGCAAAAATAGTGGCTTGCAATGTCCAAAAGCCCGCTGCGGGCGCAGCGATAATCAAATGCTCCAAAAGGCGTTTGCCTAATTGCTGTCCTCTAAAATCGCTACCAATATAAACACTCAGTTCTGCCACACCACGATAACAATGTCGAGCAGAAAAAGGCGTGAGGGCAATCCAACCACCGATTTTTCCATCTACTTCGGCAATGAATCGACAGGCAGGTAGAAATTTTTTATTCCAACCTTCCCAATCGGGTGCGGCGGTTTCAAAGGTTGCCATTTTAGTGGCGATGCCTTCGTTATAGATGCGTTGAACGGTAGGGTAGTCGGTCGGAAGAAGAGGACGGATTTTCATGTTTTAAAGAGATTAGTGATCAGTTACTAGTGATTAGCATCAGTAATTTACTGCACTGATAACTAATAAAACGTCCGCCGTCTTTCCGACGGCGGACGTTGCACTTACTCAGGAAACATCGACTTATCCAGTCCAGGGATAACTTTCAAGGCATTTTTATAATACAATTTTTTCAAAATTTCGTCAGGCAAATCCAAGCCGTACATCCGCCAAAACGCATGGTAACGTTTGTAATATGGAAAATACTCATCGTCCGTTTCCAAGACGCGAAAGTAGGTTTCATACTCGCGTGGTTTATACGAGTCTTTTCCAAATAGAACGCGATCTTGATACTTTTCAAAAAAGCGATTTGCTGCGCGTGGCTGGCGTCCCAATTCCGCGATGACCGCACCGATTTCTACGTACATATTAGGCATAGCATCCAATAGCGTTCCTAATTTAGTGAGATTATTTGGGTACCAACCCATGTGCGCGTTGACGAAAGTCGTCTTGGGGTGCTTTTTAAAAACGTCGTGTTGTTCGGCAATAATCGTTTCCCAAGGAGCGGGATTATTCGCATCGCGCTTACGGCGAGGACGCACTTTGAGTTCCAGCCAGCGTTCGTTGTTTTCATCGTGCGGTTCCCAAAAAGACTTCGGATCGGCAGAGTGAATCAAAACGGGAATACCCAATTCACCACATTTTGCCCAAACGGGATCGATACGCGGATCGTTGATTTTAATGCGTTCTTCGTTGGTATCCAAATTCGTCATGCCTTGACTTTTATAAATTTTCAAGCCACGCGCACCTTGATCATAATCATATTGGAGTTGCTTCACGGTATTTTCCGACCAATCGGGTTCATCAATACTCCGCAGTTCAATATTGGTAAACACCACAATCCGATTCGGCTGTTTACTTGCCTTCACGTGTTTCATAATTTGCGCCAAACGTTCCCCTCCTCTACCGCTCAAATTGACATTAACCGCCATGTTGAGCGTATCCATTTCACGGAAAAATTTATCTAAATCCATTTCCGCCATTTTCCAGTGGTGACTATGAATATCAATAAATGGATATTTTGCCGCCTTCGGATAGTTTTCTGGTACTACTAAAGTAGAAGGTGGATCGTATAATTCCCAATCCATTTCTAGTTCTGGTTGTTCTTGTTGTGCAGAAAGCAAAAAGAAGAAAAAGCAGAAATTTAGGGTAAAAGCGAGGTAAAGGTTTAGATTACGCATGGAAAATGTGGTGTAACGGTTGTTTGAAAGTAGTTTAAAAGTCGTGCGAAAGTCGCATTATCTTGCTCGAATTACAACATTTATTTGATTTTTAAACTTTCGGTAACGGTAGGTTGTCATCTATCCTTTCGCGCTCAGGTAAACATTTTAATTTACAGTTAGTTAGAGATAGCATATTTGTGGAAATTTTTGAAAGTTGTTCAACCTACTTTTCGGAACAACAATCAAACTACCTTCAAACTTTTGATCCTTTAATCAAGGGAAAGCAACGAACAATGTTTATCCAATTCATCCTTTGCATTTCACCTTTCACCTAAATCATTTTCAATGACTGTTAATTTGAACCGAAAACAACGACCCAATTCTCGCTTAATTAACCAAACCTGCATCGTCACTGGAGCAAGTTCTGGTATCGGCAAAGCGGTCGCCCTTGGTATGGGGTTAGATTGTGCCAACGTGATCGTTAATTATTATAAAGATAAAGAAGCAGCGGAAGAAATCGCCCACCAAATCACGGAAGCGCGTGAACACGGCAAAGCAATCGCGGTGCAATGTGACGTGAGTAAGGAAGAACAGGTAGAACGAATGTTTAAAACTGCCAAAGATGAATTTGGGACGGTGGATATTTTGGTTAATAATGCGGGTATTCAAATTGATGCGCCCTTTCACGAAATGACATTAGATCAATGGAATCGAGTCATTAATGTGAATTTGACAGGGCAGTTTCTTTGTGCACGTGCTGCGATTCGGGAGTTTATGGCGCGTGGTATGCGCCCTGACGTGTCTTGTGCTTTAGGCAAAATCATCCACATGAGTTCGGTACACGAAATCATTCCGTGGGCGGGTCACGTCAATTATGCCGCTTCCAAAGGCGCACTAGTCATGCTGATGCAATCGCTCGCACAGGAGTATAGTCCACATAAAGTACGTGTCAATAGCATCGCTCCAGGTGCTATTCAAACGCCGATTAATCGCCCAGCTTGGGAGACGCCTGAGGCATTAGAAAAATTAAATAAATTAATCCCCTATAAACGCATCGGTCAACCCGAAGATGTCGCAGCGACCGCCGTTTGGTTAGCGACCGACGAGTCCGATTATATTACTGGTACGACTTTGTTTGTAGATGGTGGAATGACGTGTTACCCTGGTTTTACAGAGAATGGATAATCCCTATAGGGCACATTTATAGAAACTTCGGAAAACAAATTCTTTAAAGAGCATAAAACACTGATTATGAAACACATAGCAACATAGGAAATATAATTCTATGTTGCTATGTGTTTCAATTAAAACATGTCATATCTTTCGGCTTGCCGCATTCTGACTTAGCATTCCGTCAGGTTTTGCTACGCCTCTTTCATCGACAACTGCACGCGCCCCCGTTTCAAATCTACTTGCATCACTTTGACCTGTACTTGCTGCTGCAAGGTCACCACTTCATTCGGATTTTTAATAAAGCGATTTGCCATTTGGGAAACGTGAACTAAGCCGTTTTCTTTAATTCCAATATCTACAAATGCGCCGAAATTGGTAATATTGGTAATAATACCGGGCAATACCATTCCTTCGTATAAGTCGTCGATAGTCTGCACATTTCCAAACTCAAAAGACTTGGCTTCACCCCGCGGATCGAGTCCAGGTTTAGCCAATTCTTTTACAATATCTTTTAGCGTAGGCAAACCGACTTTGTCCGTCACGTAGTTGCTCAATTTGATGGAATCACGTAAGTCTTTGCGCTGAATCAATTCAGCTACTTTTACTCCCAAATCCTTCGCCATTTGCTTCACTACGCCATAACTTTCCGGGTGAACCGCAGTATTATCCAGCGGATTTTTCGCTTCGCGAATCCGCAAAAATCCCGCTGCCTGTTCAAAGGCTTTATCGCCCATCCGCTTTACCTTTTTCAATTCCGTCCGCGACTTGAACGCGCCATTTTCTGCGCGATAAGTAACAATATTCTGCGCTAAAGTCGGGCCCAAACCTGATACATAAGTGAGCAAATGTTTACTAGCTGTATTCAAATTGATACCGACGGCATTTACACAACTTTCCACTGTCCGATCTAAACTATCTCGTAGTAACGTCTGATTTACATCATGTTGGTATTGACCAACACCGATGGATTTAGGATCAATTTTTACTAATTCCGCTAAGGGATCCATTAGACGGCGACCGATAGAAACTGCGCCACGTACCGTTACATCCTTATCGGGAAATTCTTCCCGCGCAATTGCGGAAGCAGAATAAATGGAAGCACCATTTTCATTCACCATAAACGATTCGACGTGTTTGCCAAAATCAATCTTTTTGACCAACGCCAACGTCTCGCGTCCCGCTGTTCCGTTACCGACAGCAATAGCTGAAATATCGAATTTACCGACAAAATGTTTAATGTCCTGCGTTGCTCGAAATTCATCCTTCTGCGGCGGATGTGGATAGATAGTAGAATGATGTAACAGGTTACCATTTTTATCCAAACAAACCAACTTACAGCCCGTTCGATAACCAGGATCAAGTCCCATCACCGCACGTTCGCCCAAAGGAGGAGAAAGTAAGAGCTGACGTAGGTTTTCCACAAAAACTTCGATAGCTTCGGTATCAGCTTTTTCCTTTGCAAGATTACGAAATTCAGTTTCAATACTCGGACTCAACAAACGTTTGTAGGCATCGTGCAAGGCCGTTTTGACTTCGGTCGTCGCATCGCCATAGCCGCGCAGATATTCGCGTTCTAATTGGTACATGGTGCGTTCTTCATCTGGAAAAATGCTCACTCGTAAAAAGCCTTCATCTTCCCCCCGACGGATTGCCAATAAACGGTGTGAAGGAATCTTTTTCAACGGTTCTTCAAAATCAAAATAGTCTTTGTATTTCGCTCCCACTTCGTCTTTTCCGCGCGCTACTTTTGCTTTTACCACGGCAGTACGTTTAAAAGAATGGCGCACTTTATCCCGTGCTGCTGCATCTTCGTTGATGTGTTCAGCGATGATATCCCGCGCACCTTGCAAAGCGGCTTCCACATCGGGCACTTCGTCCGTAAGGTATTTTGTGGCAAGGCTTTGTACGTCCGTATTTTTTTGTAATAATATTGCCGTCGCCAAGGGTTCTAATCCTTTTTCACGTGCGATGGAAGCGCGGGTTTTACGTTTGCGTTTATACGGCAAGTATAAATCTTCTAATTCGGTAGCGTCGTAAGTAGATTCGATTTTTTTGCGCAAAGCATCGGTTAATTTTCCTTGCTCCTCAATACTACCTAAAATACTCTCGCGTCGTTTTTCTAACTCCGTCAACTTCTTCGCAGCGGTTTGTATTTCCGCAATTTGCACTTCATCCAACGAGCCCGTCATTTCTTTGCGGTAACGCGAAATAAAAGGAATCGTTGCGCCTTCGTTTAATAAGCCTAGCGTAGCAATAACTTTGTGCGGTGGAATATTGGTTTGGGTAGAGATTAATTTGATATGTGTTTGGTTCATTTTTTTGACGGTGGACGGTAGAAGGTGGACGGCAGACGGTTCGTCTTTTCACTTTCATCCGTAGGTTTAATATAAAATAAGGTTATCTACCTCTCGATATCTGGCTACTTCTAACAGCAAAACTAGGTAATCCCACTACTTCCCGTAAATTTCTGAGCGAATACTTTTCCACAATATCTTTAGCAGTTCTATTTGAATTATCGCAAAAATGCACCTTTAGGAAGTAAATTTATTCCAAAAAGTTGTACATTCAACAGTTCATTTCTACGCCGTAGCTTTCCGCTACCGCGTAGATTATCGAAAAGCTACGCGGTAGGCGACATCTATGGCGTGGCAATAGCAATAAACTTTTATCACTCACTTACCTTACTGATTATGAAGTACTTTTTCCTTGTTTTCGCTCTTGCTTGCACTTTTTCTCTCTCCGCACAATCTACCAACGATGTGCAAAATCTCGTCGCGACGCTGCTCGGTGAAACGCCAATTGAAGAAGATTTGCAGGAACTCTGTGATAAAATTGGCGGGCGCGTACCGGGTACGGAAGCCAACGAAAAAGCGGTGGAATGGGGGCTAGATAAATTTCGTTCGTCAGGTGTCAATGCCGACCTAGAACCGTTTGAGATGCCAGTCAAATGGATTCCCCGTGAGACAAATGCGGAACTAACGGGTGATTTAAATTATTTGCCGAGGATGGTTGCTAAATACAAAGCGCCAGCGGGACGTTTCGCAGGTGACCTGATTTATGTGGGCATGGGAACGGATGCCGATTTCGCCAAATTAAAAGCGTCCGTGAAAGGAAAAATCGTTTTGGTGGAAACGGATTTATGCTTAGATATCAATGGTTTATTTGCAGAATATGCTGCCGCAACGACTGCTGAAATTAATGCGCGCAAAGCGGGCGTGAAAGCAGTCGTTTTTATGTCTTCGCGTCCACGCGGACTGCTTTATCGCTTTTTAACGATGCAGGGAACGGATAATAATTTGCCACAATTTGTGATGGCGCGGGAAGATGCGCAACGTTGTATTCGCGTTTTGGAAGATGGGGGAACGATGGAAATTAATATTTACAACCAAGCCGAAGCGGGCGCGGCATTTATTGCCAATAATGTAATTGCCGAAATTCGCGGCTCAGAATATCCTGATGAAATTGTAGTGATCGGCTCACATATTGACAGCTGGGCATTAGGTACAGGCGCGAATGATAATGGTTGTAATGTGTCAATGATGATTGACATTGCGCGGCAAATGAAAAAATTGGGTATTCAACCCAAACGAACGATTCGCTTTGCGCTGTGGAATGGAGAAGAGCAAGGTTATT
>JBGCES010000042.1:0-19598 GCA_045106545.1 Saprospiraceae bacterium | reverse complement strand
AGTTAACCTCTTCTTGAACGAAGAAACCTTTATCCTGCTGGATAACGCGGTTTTGGAATGCACCGATATTTGCTGCTTGGTCAATGTTCGTTTGAGAACCGTTCAAAGTAGAAGCAGTTGTGATTACTGTATTTTGGTCAAAATCTTCTTGCGTTACCCCTACTTGCGTACGGAAGTTCAAACCACTTTCTGTAAAGTAAGAGTGTACCAAAAATGCAGATAAGTTAACGTTAGTATTAACAGTAGTACCAGAAATAGAAACACCACGTAAACTACTTGGTGAACGGTAAAACTGTAAAGTTTGTGGGAACAAACCAGTATTACGTAACGCATATTGGTCTAAACCAGCACGTGCAACTAATTTCAAAGACTGATTTTCAGTCGTCATGATTTTCCACGTCGCTGTACCACCACCGATGTAGCGATTTACTTTTTCGTTGTTCGTAATCGTATTTACCGTTTCTAATACGTTTGACTGTACAGTCTGTGCCGCTGGGTAGTTACCGTTTTCATCAGCAAATAAATTTTCCCAAGGACGCGTAAATGCTAAAGCGTAACCAACTGTAGTATTCGAGTTCGAGTTATTAAAGAAACCACGATCTGAAGAAGAGTTGATGTAGTTATTGGTGATCGAAAGATCTAACCAATCGGCTAACTTATGGTCGATATTCGCACGAATAGATACTTTTTCATATCCCGTGTTTGCTACCAAACCTTCGTCATCTTTGTAAGTTGCACCTACAAAAAATTGTGTTTTCTCGGTACCACCAGACAAGGTAAAACGAGAAGTAGATAATACGCCATTTCCACCGTACAATTCTTTTTCGTAATCGTTGAAACCATTTGTCTGCGCTCGTGCTGCTTCATCGTCACCAAATACTTCACGTACTTTCTCAACGTCCCAGCCGCGATCTCCTAATAAAGAGATTGCTGAAGTTAAACCGATAGATTGAGAGATTCCGATTTTAGTGCGACCTGCTTTACCTTTCTTAGTAGAAATCAAAACAACACCACCCGCTGCACGTGATCCGTAGATCGCTGCTGCTGATGCTCCTTTAAGGATTTCAATACTTTCGATATCTTCAGGATCAATATCTGCGATACGGTTAGATGCATCATCTTGGTTAGTTGCGGTAGAACCACCACCTGCTGCAGAAGAAACGATATTTGTACCTTGAGAAACAGTCGAGTTATCAACGAATACACCATCTACGATATAAAGTGGTTGCTGACTACCAAAGATAGAAGTTACACCCCGTAACTTAATCGACATACCACCACCGGGCGCACCCGAGTTAGAGCGGATATCTGCCCCTTTAAACTTACCGTATAAAGCGCCATCCATAGTCGCCTGAGTCGTAACACCTGTTAGTTCTTTCGCACCAATACTCGCTACGGAGTTTGCTGAATTAGAACGTTTTACCGAAGATGCTAAACCCGTAACAACAACTTCATCTAACTGAGTAGAAGAACTGTCTAGAATGACATCAACTTGGCTATTAGTGCTGCTTACGTCCATGGTCATAGAAGAATAACCCGTGTAAGAAAATTCCAATTCGCCAGCATCACCTGGTACGTTGATGGAGTAGTTACCATCAAAGTCGGTCACCGTACCCAAAGCTGTACCTTTTACCAGTACCGTAGCACCGATTAATGGTTCACCTTCGCTATCGGAAATCGTACCCGTAACGGTAAATTGCGCCATTACTGCGCTGGTCATTAAGACCAAAGCAAACAGTAAAAAGCTTGATTTTGTAAAAAAATACTTCATGCTTTACTAAATTATGGTTAGAAAATATGGCATTATTTGCCGTTTCCCATGTAATAATTCAAGCAGAGTGGTAGGTCGCAACGGTGGGAGAACTATTCCATTTTGTTAAATAGTTAATTGGTTGATTAAGTTTACTGGGTTGATAATTTACAGTATTGTAAACTAATCAACCTATCAACTAAATAAACTAATCAACCTATATAAACATAACAAGAATAATTCGAGTGTTTAATTTTTGTGAGAATAAAAAATTTCAAGTTGAACCTTGTGAACTCCGTGAACAATACATGTAAAAAATAAATAGCTTTAATACCGTAAGACCTCGACAACGACAAGCAACCGTCGTGAGGAATGATTTATAGTAGTTAATCTTTCGTTTTTGCTAAAAATGCGAGGTAAGAATATAAAAATGTATGTTTATACTTCATGCTGTTAATTGAATCAAGAATATAGAGACTAAGCTATATTTGATTCTATTTAGTTTTTGAAAACTTCTTAATCTTTAACGCATACGATGAATGATATGCGGCTTTACCGTTTTACAAAGATTTTTATCAGATATTTATATACTGTATTTATTTTATAATAAAAGCCTATATCAGAATAAAGAATAGATTTTTTACATAATTTAAAAATTAAAATCTACTCGTTAGGTAAATATATTTTATTTATTCTGAAAACACAAAGGTAATAAAAATCTCCGTGCATCCGACAAAAATGCACCGTTTAGTCATTAGCGGGCAAATCTGCGGCATTTCTCACATTATTCCAAATATCTAATTCAATTTTCCAAACACCTAATTCTACTTCTTTCCAGATGATAATATATTTCCCTTGCCATGCTGATTCCTCACCTTTGCCATTGCGCGTTTTACCACGATAATAGCCGTAATCTACCGCTTGTCTCCCATTGATCGTAATGGATTCGGGGATAATTTCATGGAATACGATGCGGTTGGGATTATCTGATGCAGGTGTCCAATAGTCACCAATTGCAGCAAGTCCACCGAGTATTTTAGTATGATTGGGAAATATTTTACCATCCTCCGTGTAAGAAGCAACTACGGCGGCAAAATTACCAGCCATCAAGTCTTTACTAAACTGCTTAATATTATCCCGAATAATGGATTCGGGCATACGAGAAGAAGCGGGTTCTACCTGCGGCGGACGCGGTAGATTATTATAGGTATCCAACGTAAATTGCCAACCCGCTTTTTTATCTTTCTCTAAAACGGTTGTAAACTTACCTTTGGAAATACTGGAAGTACCGTCCGCTAATGTATAAGTCAATATGTAGATACCAACGTCTAAAACTGTTTTTTTGTTTAACTGACGACGGTTCTGAATGGCAAATTGAATATCTAAAGTATGATCTTTTGCTTCTGCATCTGCAAACATTTTACTAAAATCACCAATAAAAGTATCTACTCCTTGACGAATATCAGCCTGCGGACTGAGGTATTGCGCATCGGAACGATATATTGATTTTATCAATTCCGCATCCAAAGTCTGGTAAGCTTTAGACATTCTGGCATAGACTGCATCAGGGCTGGATAAGGGTTGAGCGTAAGCACTAGCAGTTAAAAACAAGCCAAAAAGAATATAAGATATTTTCATAACGTTATGATAATTTAAGACAATCTCGACGATTGCAATGACACAGGCTATCGAAAGGATAAAGCAGAGGCTTTTGCCGATATTCGAATGGAGATCTGAACGAAGCTTAAAAAAGTCTCCATTTTTGACGCAAATAGATGCGGATTGTGGAAGAAAATCAGCGTCAAGTAAAAACTTCCTACAGACCTAATTCGAATTTATCAACATTAGCAATACTGCCCGTTTTCTGCTACCTTCGCTCCACAAAGTGAAAACATTATTAGACAGATTTGGTGATTGAGAGATTTCAGTAGTTACAAATTTAATAAAATTAAAAAATATGCCATTAGTTGATTATATGTTGGATCCGCCTTCTTATGGATGGGCAGATACACAAGGAGCGTTGGTAAAACCTTCCTCAAAGCAACTTCTTTCGGAGTTTTTTACGCGGCTTAATATTTTTAAATCGAAAAAAAACTGGTTGGGTTTTACAGGCTGGCTATGGATTGCGTTACTTGCGCCGTTCCTAATTGTATTTCTAGTCAAATATTTTAGCTGGAAATTGCTATTAGCAGGTTTTATCTATAGCATGGTTTTGATGGGATCGCACGGAACGATTTGGTACCATCGCTATTCGACGCACCGCGCATTTCATTTTAAGAATAGCTTTTGGAGATTTATCACGCGTAATTTAGTGATTAAGGTAATAGTAGAGGAAGTCTATGTCGTTTCGCACCACGTTCATCACGCGAAATCGGAAAAACCAGGCGATCCTTATAATTGCATGGCGGGCGCGTTGTACTGCTTTTTAGCGGATGTGAATCACCAGAAAATCGCGCAAGATTTGAGTAAAAAGGACTACGCAAAAGTGAGTAAACTATTGGAACACACGGGTATTTATCGTAACACTTACGAGGAATACCAAAAGTGGGGTTCGATCGCTAATCCTTATCGTACGTTACTAACTTGGATTGGAAACTGGGGATTTTGGTACTTGACTTTCTTTTTAATCGGCGGTCACGCCTTAGCGTTTGCGCTATTCGGAAGTGCCGTGGTTTGGGCAGTGGGCGTACGAACCTATAATTTTGAAGGACATGGAAAAGGCGAGGATAAACGTCAAGAGGGTATTGATTTCAATCAAGAAGACTTATCGGTCAATCAATTATGGCCCGGTTATGTAGCGGGTGAATGGCACAACAATCACCACTTATTTCCTCGCAGTGCGCGTAACGGATTTCTACCTTACCAGATAGATTTGCCTTGGTACTACATTTATTCTGTACATAAATTAGGCGGTATCGACGAATATCGGGACGACCGCCAGCAATTTTTAGAGAAATATTATTATCCGTATCAGAAGGAAATGGCAGAAGCGGAAAAGAATAAATATGCGGCAACTGTAACAAAGGATTAAGGTAGTGCTACTGTAAATGTTGATGAAATTATTGATCCCAAGGGAACATGTTCCCTTGAAAAGAACTTTTCAACATTTAGAGAAACACGACCAGAATTCTTGGATTTGCCTATTTTTCGACCTTATTTCTTTTTGAAAAGTTCGGAGCGTTAAAAAAGAAATACAGTCTCCGCTATGCAGCGGAGCAGGCTTTGATTTTTTGTTTCTTTTTTATCAAAGCCTGCTCCGACGAATGACGGAGAAAAAAGAAAAGAATGATACTTGATATCACTTATTCATTACCTTCTTCACACCTACCACTGCCCCACTTTCATCAACCAACCTCAGCGAATAAATCCCTTTATTTGTAATCAAATCAGCCAAAGGCGTTACTAACTGCGTAATTACAACGCGCTGCTGTAGCTTGCCATCCATTCCAATGACTTCCAACTGCAAAGGAAGCGATACATTATTTTTTAAACGTAATACGGAAGTGCTACTCAACGGATTAGGTTCGATAGAAAAAGCAGTAGTACTTGGAAAATTGACTTGGATCACTTTAGAAAAAGAATCCCCTGTCGAAGATTTATAACGTAGGCGATAGTAATTATCACCAACTTGCGGTTGCTGGTCGATAAAGGTATTTTTTGTAAGATCAGCTGCGATAGTTTTCCATTGAAAAGTTGTACCCGCGCGTTGCAAATCGATAGCGACATCATTTGATTTACGCCATTTTAACTTAATATAATCCGTAAAAATTTTAGCAGATAAGGCTTCTGCCTGTTCCACATTCAAAACGCCTTCACCACCTAATGGCGCTATTTGAAACCCCGATCCTGAATTTCCAACTAAAATCTGTTGTGGATTTGATTCGATAATCGCCATGCGTACTGCGTGCTTGTAAGGCAAGTCACCGTTCACATCCGACCATGATTGTCCGCCATTACTGGAATACAAAACGCCTTCTGAATTTTCATTATAAAAACCGCGATAATACGCAAAACTAGAGCCTAAATACATTTGCTGCGAATTACTGGGATTGATGGTAACGCAACGCAAATAAGGCTGTTCGTACACGCGTGTCTCCTGTCCGTTTGCCCAACGAAAGAGTCCACCGCTGCTCGTATTTCCACCATAATAAGTATAATGAACTTGTCCACTGACATTAGGATCGGGGACGATAGAAGAAATGCCGACGTAGTATTCGCTGTAAACCCATTCTTCGGTATAAACACCCGCAATATTCGGCGGTGATTTGATTTGCGTCCAACTACTGCCGCCATTCGTAGAGCGATACAAACCATCCATGCCACCCGCGTAAACGATTTGTCCATTTTGATTATCTACTGCGGTATAATGTAATTGCCCATTTTGCAAAACACGCGTCCAACTATTGCCATCATTCGTAGAGCGATAAACATCGCCGTCGGCGGTGACGTAGAGCGTCCGATTATTAACGGGGCTGGTAGGTGAAATAGAAAGTCCCAGTAGTTCTTCGGTATTATTTGGAATACCGCTAGTAACATTACTCCACGAATCAATCGCTCCGCTTTGGGTACTTTTTAATAAAAAAACGGGTTGACCTGGATCTCCGCGCAGTGTTGACCAAACCTTGCCTGCTACGGTCGGATCGGTTACCACGTTATGACAATTACCACCGAAGCCACCCCAACTCCCCGTATAGATTTCAGGATTACTTGCTTCCCAGCTTTGCCCACCATCGGTACTACGCCACAAACCAATATCCGCAAAACCAATATAGATTTCATTGGGATTGCTCGCATTTGCCGCGACTGCCGTCATGACTACATTATCAAACCCCGTACTTTGCCAGCCATTACCTCCCGTCTGAGTATGCAAATGGTTAAATGTTTCACCACCATCGAACGAACCAAAAGACCATTGGATAGTGGACCAAAAGATAGCATCTGCATCTGTTTTGCTACCACCAACTGTTTTGGAGATGCCATTGTAGTTAGTACCATAACTCCATTGAGGTGCGCTCGCAGCTTGATAACCCGTCGTCCAATCAGTGGGATCACCCGTACGAGTAAAGTTTTGCCCGCCATCCGTACTTTCCCACGTACCACTATCATTGAACCAAAAATATGGACAACGTGGATCGATCAAACGAATGCGCTGTGGCTGGTTGGGGTCAGTAAAAATAACACCCGTGTAATTCGCTACGGCACTGCTGCCCCAACTTGTGCCGTTGTCTGTACTTTTAAATAATTGTCCTTTATTACCTGCAATACAAATATTTTCTTCATCTAGAATTACTTGCATCGTGGTCAAGTACAATGTACTTCCTGCAAAAGCTAAGTGCATAACTTCATCACTAGAAGGCGTTAACTGTGTCCAAGTCACACCGCCATTCAACGAGCGATAAGCTGCCGCTGTACTCTTCGCCTCTCGCCCGTCACCAGTCAATACATAAACGATGTTAGCATCAGTAGGGTGAGCTACAATTTCTAAAATATGAATGTTACTCGGCAAATTGGTACTCACTGTCGTGAAAGATTCACCTCCATTAGTTGATTTATAAACGATACCATCACTGGAAAAATAATCACTCTGATGAGCTGCGTAAACGATCTGTGGATTTACTGCGGAAACTTCTACATCCGTCACGTACCCATTGTCTAATACTTCATAAAAAAATCCTCCGCCCGAAGCACTTTTATAGACGCCGCCGTCCACTGCTAGAAAGAAAATATCGGGACTCGTTGGGTGAAAACCAATCCCTGAAACATGCGTTGCTAATAAGCCCCGTTCCGCGCCGTAAACGCCCCACGTTTGTCCACCATCCCAACTATAATACGCGCCACTTAGATCGCTACCTGCTATGATTTGCGCAGCGCCATTCGGTGCGGGTGGCCCAGCTTCAATATTATTGAATGCGCCGCCACCGCCAGGGTTGGTGCGTTGCCAATCGTGGACTTGAGCAGATAGGGAAATGGTTAAAAAGATGAAGGAAAAAAGTAAAAGATACCGATGCATGAATTGAGGATTTAGCTAATGAGTAAAATAGTGATCCATAAGTACACCTATCATTTTGTATGAAAAAAATCTACTTTAATGGTTATTTTTATGTAATGTTGTAAGTGTACTATCTAATTTGTATAATTATGATTATTCCAAGGCTACTTACCGAACACATCCAGTATCTAATGAACTATTATCCAATAGTGAGTGTAACTGGACCTCGACAAGCAGGAAAAACAACTTTACTGCGATTTCTATTTCCTCATTATGACTATGTTTCACTCGAAAATATTAATAATCGTCAATTAGCAGAGAGTGATCCGATTGGATTCTTAGACCGCTACAGCGAGAAAGTGATATTTGATGAAGCTCAACGAGTCCCGGATTTATTTTCTTATTTGCAAACGCTAGTAGATGAACAACAAGAAATGGGGCAGTTCATTTTGTCTGGTTCGCAAAACTTCTTACTACGAAAAAATATCACTCAAAGTCTGGCAGGAAGAGTAGGTATTGTTCGACTGATGCCTTTTTCTGAAAAAGAATTACAGCTACAGAACGTCCCTCGTCCTAGTTTAGACGAGTGTATATTTAACGGCTATTATCCTAGTATTTATGATCGTCAGATTTCACCATTCGTTTTTTATCCAAATTATTTAGAAACTTATGTACAACGTGATGTCCAAGATCTTATTCATGCGCGTAACATAACGAGTTTTCAACGTTTTATGCGCTTGTGCGCTGGACATGTCGGTCAAACCATTGTTTATAGTCAGCTTGCTAATTCAGTAGGTGTTAGTACGGAAACAATCCGTAACTGGCTATCCATTCTAGAACAGAGTTATATTATTTTTCAACTCCAACCCTTTTACCGTAATTTTAATAAGCGGCAAATCAAATCGGCGAAATTGTATTTTTACGATACGGGATTACTTTGTAGTTTGTTGAGAATGCGGACTTCGGCTAATTTACAGGATTATTATCAACGAGGCGCAATTTTTGAAAATTTTGTCATTGCTGATATATTTAAAATGGTACATCATCGGGGCGAACGACCGCATTTTTATTTTTGGAGAGATAATAATCAGAATGAAGCAGATTTGCTGTGGGAGGTCGCTAACCAAATTCATATTTTAGAAATAAAATCTACAAAAACCTTAAAACCCAATCACTTTAAGAATTTAGTTAAGTTCAAAAATTGGATACCCGATAATGAAGTACATCTACACTTGGTGTATGGCGGCAGCGAGCAGATGAATAGCAATGGAGTGAGCGTATGGAGCTGGCAGCACTTAGTAGAGTTACTTGATGTTGTTTAGGATTAAAAAAAGCGGTGACTAGCTTTCGCTAATCACCGCTTTCTAGTTTTATATAAAACTATCGAGTGCCGGGAAGGCACTTGATAGTATAGTATTTAAAATGGACAGCCTACACAAGCATCCACTCGTGGATCTGGATTCGGCTGTGAAATGCGCTCTCCATCATCATCGGTACAATCACGGCAACCAATCACACGGAACTCTGTCCGACGGTTCAACTGGTGTTCGCGCTCGCTACATGGGATGTTGTTCGCACAATCGTTGATGTTCATTTTTTCACCATACCCGCGCGCCACCAAACGGTCACGTTCGATACCTTGCTCGACTAACCAACGCACTACTGATTCCGCACGACGTTGCGATAAACGATTATTGTAACTAAACGAACCCCGTGAATCGGTATGAGAACCAATTTCGATGATAATCGATGGGTTATCTACTAAGGTAGTGTATAATTTATCTAATTCTACAATTGCTTCGTCACGTAAGTACGCTTGTGCAAAATCGTAATAGATGTCAAGCATAAACGCCCGTGGCGCGCCGCCTTCTGGTCTTGGATCAACTCCACCGACTGGACCAACGTAAGATTCATCAATCACCCCGTTTTTGTACATCGTTCCACCAATCAAACCATTTGCGGGTAAACCAGTGGTATCATCAATGTAGAGTCCTGTATTAGGATCGTAAGTAACAGGTCTTCCACCGCCATTAAGTTCGTTAGAAGTTACGTCGTCTGGGTAAGTAGTAGGAGCAAGATATAAATTAGCCGTTAAGGTTTCAGATTCATTTAAGCCTTTAGTACATTGACCATCAGCAGTAGCAACTAAATAGTTTTGCTTAGAAGCAGAAACGGTATAACAACAATCTTTTTCTAATTTAAAAGTATAACGTCCGGAAGCATCCGTTACAATCGGATCGATGGGTTCTGCATCTTCACAATCGGAGGTAATCGTTACTTCTGAACCTTCTAATGGTAGTCCACTGTCTTGGTCAAAGATGATACCTGTCACCTCAAATTCCGTCATTTTATCCATAGGAATCTCTACCAATACGGGTTCGCCAGGCGTTAAATTCGTGGTACAACCTTCCTTTTCATTATCATCATAACCTTCTAAAGAAGCAGAGAATGTACAACATTCGTTCAGTTTCTGGTCAATGGTAACACGTCCGTTTGCGCCAGTAATTAAAGTATTGCCCGTGCAAGAGTTTAATACTTCTACGCCTTCAAGTGGATCGTTGGTTGCTAAGTCATATACAAAGATTTGTACTGGCGCAGCCGTCTTCGTAAACGAATAAATATCATCGTGACCCGCACCGCCATCGCGATCCGAAGTTAAGTAACCACAAGTGCCTTCTTCGTTAAAGATAACGCCAAAATCATCCGTGATAGAGTTGATTGGGTAACCCATATTTTCGGGTGTCGCCCACTCGCCATTTCCACGATCTTCGGTAAAGTAAATATCTAAACCACCGAGTCCGATTTGTCCATCAGAGGAGAAGTATAAACGATTACTCTCATCTACGTAAGGGAAAATTTCGTTTCCTTCGGTATTGATTTCTGGACCTAAGTTACGTGGAGGTCCCCAGCGACCGTTTTCTTTTTCAGAAATATAAATATCCATACCACCGTATCCACCAGGCATATCAGATGAAAAGTATAACTTCTCGTCATCAGGTGTCAAAGCAGGATGCGCTACGCTATATTCATCACTATTGAAAGGCAAACCTTGCAAGTCATTCCACTTGTCATCCCCTGCGCTTTCTGCGTAGTAAACTTTTAGTTTTACAATATCATCATCACTCGTACCTGTTTTTCCATCTAGGAAGTTATTACGGGTGAAGTAGATTGTGTTCTGTTGTTTATTGACCGCTACCGCTGCATCGTGGTACTTGGTATTAATTTCTTTAGAGAATTTCTCAGGACGGCTGTAAGTAAAATTACAATTTACTTCACCTTCTTCTGCCCCACTGCCACCAGACTTCTTAGCTTCTACGTAGAACAACTCCAAGAATGGGTTACCTGTCCAAGCATGTTCGCGTTTTACGGCAGTTCCTTGATCCCGCTCAGAAGCGAAGATCAAACCGTTTTTATAATAAACGGGTGACATATCATCCATGCTGGAGTTAAAATCTAATTGCTTTAGCTCGTAGATTCCTGCATTCTTTGTCATTAATTCTTCTTCATAATCACACGCTCTGGCTAAGTATTGACCGCGTTGATCGTCGGGTACCGCTTCGATAAATTGCTGATACCATTCGTTTGCCAAATCACACTTGCCGTTACGCTGTAACATCTGACCGTAGTACAATTTATGAACAGCTTGCGCTTGTGGTAAACGAACCACTTGCCCGTACCAATATTCCGCATTTTCGGAATCATTGATTTTCATGTATGCCTGTGCAAGGTTAATTTTCGCTTCGGGATTATCTTCTTTTTCGAGGACTTGATTATACATTGCAATCGCATCCGTATAATTCAAATTTTCCATGTAGCGTTGTGCGCGTTTGAGTTTCGAACTCTGTGCCGTTGCGCCCCATGCCACACCGATGACTAATAGAACTGTTAAAAAATTACGCATCGTGATTTGTTGTTTTTAATAGAGAACAGAAGTCAGACCATTACACTGTCAGAAGACAGACATTAGACGTTACTTCTTAAAAGTTATAGGATGTATGTGATTAAACATAAAAAAGTGACCCGATCAGCAGGTGTGACCGGGTCACTTTGCTGATATATTTTGCAAAAATTACCCTCGGTTTCTAAGTTAATAGTACGCACAGGTCGGAGACACTGCGCGAGCAATAAAATAGCGATTCGTTATTGTAAAATAGCCTGCCCCGAAGAATTTCGGGGTAAATGTCTAAAATGATAATCTGTACTGGTGTGTACGTTTACATTTTAAATCTGACTAATAAATTTTACGTTAGAAACGAATTTGAGGGTACAATTGAAAATCGTAAGTAAAACATATTAACAGTGTACAGTCAGCCGTTGACCGTTTACTGTTTTTAAAAATAACGTGGCGTCACCGTTTTCTTCGTATCGAAATTAAATTCGTAACCAATCATTACTTCAAATGAACCTGCCGTTACTTGCGCTAATTCAGTCAATGGATAATCGTAAGCTGCGCCAATGCGTAAGCCATTTTCCATAAAGTAAGAAACCCAAAGATCCGCTGAATCGTAAGAACTACGCTCATTGTCAAATGCCTCAATCGCAGTACGGAAAGATGCCCCCAACCAGAACTTCTGGTAAAATAGCAACGACAAATCAATGTCAACTTCCGTCGGCGCACCAACACTTTGGAAGGCACTATCTTTACGCAATCCTGAACCGATGCTTACGGTCTTCACTAATACGGATGGACGGAACATCAAATTATCTCCGTTCAATGGCAATACTAAACCCGCCATACCATAGTAATGACGATAAATACGCGCATAAATCGGAGTAGTTACATCTTCACGTAAATCATATTCCACCAAATGTGGTACAGAAGCACCAACATAGAAATGTTTACCACTCAGATAGATACCGCCACCGAAGTTAGGCTGCGTCAAGTTTACATTCATGCTGAATGCCTCATCCGCAGTTGGATCTTGTAAAACTAGCTGGCTGAAATCGCTCCAGTAATTATATAAACCTCCTTGTACTCCAATGGACAAATTCATGTTTCCGATTGGAATCTTATAGGCATAACTCAAATTAGCATTAGTGGTACGTGATGGACCAATAACGTCGTTAATAACACTTAGTCCTACTCCAACGCGCTCATTCTTCAGTGGTGTATGCGCTGAAAAAGATTGTGTAATGGGCGCACCTTCTACAGATACCCACTGGGAACGATGAATCACTCCGACATTCAAAAAGTCACTTTCACCCGCATAAGCTGGGTTATAGGTCAACTGATTGAACATATACTTGGTGAACATCGCATCTTGTTGTGCGAAAGCAGCAGTAGAAAGCAGTAATAATAATAGTGTGGTAAGTGTACAAATTCTTCTCATATCCGTCTGAGATTTAAACAGGTGGTTGATGAATATGGATATGGGATGTTGGATATAAGATGTTGAATTACTAAGGTGTAAATCCAAAATCTGGCATCCAGATTCCAATATCCTATCAGTGTTTGATAGTAAAAAACTTCATAGGTGTTTGCCGGTGTCTTGTGAAAATGTCCGGCATAGAGACGGAATAAGCAGTATTGTAATTGAGAAATAATGAATAATGAATTTTAATAATTCCTCATTATAAACCTCGTCCGCTCTACTACAATTATCATGCTAAACTTTTAACATCATAATTACTATAAAAATAAAAATTTATAATTCATTTACTATAAATAAAATACAAAATTATAAAATTTATAGACTTTAAATTTAAATGTGTAAAATTCTCTTTTTTAATCAAGTATTGATAAAAGGATAACTTTACACTTTGACCTCTTTTTATTCTTACCGAGCAATAGCCAACCAACCAGAAAGTTCGCTTCCATCGCCTGGTCGGAAAAGATAAAAATAAGTGCCATCAGGCAAGTCTAGTGTACCAAATTTTCCAGTCCAACTATTATCATAGTTTTGCATGCGGAATACTTGATTTCCCCAACGGTTGAAAATAAATAGCTCGTTTCCAACGAAAGATTCTACGTTTCTAATAAAGAAAGTATCATTGACACCATCATCATTAGGAGAGAATCCAGTATTGATAATGAAAGCTTCTGGCTCTTCAGAAAAACAACCGATTTCAATCACAACTTTGGCAGTATCGCAGCCAAAACTGTTACAAATAACGTACTGTAAACTGTCCATTCCGCAGAATCCAGTGTTGGGAGAATAACTTAATGTCCCATTGACATTGATGACCGCACTGCCATTAACTAAGCCTATTCCACCTGCCGCTTTATCTAGGATAAATTGCTCGGTAAGGATAGTACCTGGAATAATATCATTGCTTAAAATATCAATTGCCGTAGGAGTGTCGAGGGGAGTAGCGGCGGCATCATCAACAGCCACCGGTAAATTATTATTCGTGGAAGGTATAACGGTAACGGTGAGGATAGTGGTATCGCAAACCCCGAGGTCATCACAAAGTACTAAACAAGCTGATTCAGTACCTAAGTCAACCCCGCTAAACTCACTACACAAAGTTACATTATTTATGCCAAAATTTACGAACGTTCCACTTTCGTTCGGGCAAATATTAGTAATAGATATAATATTTCCTGTTAATTCGGTCGATTGAGGACAAAATATATTGCTTTCGCCTTCGACTACCGTCCGAAAAACGGTATCTGTTTCCAACGGAACTACTTCAACTATTAAAATAGTCGTGTCTTGTGCGCCTTCACTATCCGTCAAAACGACGCAAACCGTGTCGCTACCTAGCTCGAAGCCTTCATAATCGACACAGTATGATTCTGTATCAAAAGTAAATTCAATATTATCACCAGCAGCTTCCGGACAGATATTTTCAATATTAGTAATCGTTCCCGTCAGTTCTGTCGTATCCACACAGTAAGTATCCATACCATTGAGTGGAATTTGTAAATCAATCGTATCGGTTTGATAAATAGTATCACTTTCCGTCGTAATAATAATGATCGTGGTATCGCAGATCGCAAATTCATCGCAAATCACAATACAAGTCGTATCGATTCCATCTGCTTTATTTGCCCGAATCTTTACACAATTCAATGCTTCATCAATAATTACATTTGTAAAATTTCCACCGCTATCTGCGCAATCATTGAAAATTGTATCTACTGCGCCCGTCAATTCCGTCGTATCCAAACATAATACAATTGCCGAATCATCCACAACTAGTGTATCTTCAAAAACCATCGTCGTCGGTGGACAAGTTGCCATAACAGTGAAAGTATCCAAACAGCTATTCACCATGTCGGCTAAAACGACTTGGTGAAATCCACGACCGAAGTTAAGTTCTGTTCCTTGAGGAAGTTGCGTAGTGGCGGGAGCAATTTGCGCGCTGGAGTTATCAGGTAGCATGATCATCAGTGCGCCATAAGATTGACTCGGTTCTCCTCCCAT
Organism: Saprospiraceae bacterium; assembly: GCA_045106545.1. Taxonomy (GTDB): domain Bacteria; phylum Bacteroidota; class Bacteroidia; order Chitinophagales; family Saprospiraceae; genus JBGCES01. The sequence goes on along the minus strand of JBGCES010000042.1, from coordinate 4,489 downwards.
GATCATTTCATTATCCAATGACCATTCACCAGCAGCATCATTGTCATTTAAGATCGCTACTAATTCTTCGATATTGGTAAAACTCCCAGTAATCGTTTGATTATCAATCGTCCACGCCGTTAATTGAAACGTGCCTGTTTGATTATCAAAAACGCCCATCAAGGAGTAGTTGAAACGCATCTGAAAATTGCACCCCGTCATACCACCTGCATAAGGCGTACCATTGTGCAAAATTCCAATATTAGCTAATTGTTGAGGAGGAAGTTCAATACAAAGCGGAGCGATTTCGTCGCAATCATCGAGTGCGATCTGGAAAGATTCCTGTGGCAATATATCACCACCTGCAAAAAGCGCAGCCGTATATATCCCACCGACCCACAGGGTGAGGAGCAATCGTTTTATCATGGGATTGGATTGTAAAAATAACGAGTAATAGTAAATACTTAACGAACAACTAAAAAATTTGGAGCAGTTAATTCGTTAGCACAATGATCGATTTTAAATATTTTTTAATACAAAAATCGCATTTAGCCTGATACTTATAATTTAAATAAAAATTATATGTGATTTATTTATAATTTGAGTTTGCGAAAATTGTGCCAAAGGAAGGAAAGGAGGATTTCTTAACGTTTAGTGAAACAAGAGCTGTTTGTTTTGTCTAAAAAAGTCGTTTATCTTTAGATTATAATTCCAATGAGAATCCAAAACGACGTGATTGTAAGAGGTAAGCGTACTCGCCTTTAATTTATAATTTTTCACACCTAACAACTTAACGATGCCGACCAAACCGTTTCTGATTCAATTACTCGGAGTATTTTTATTGTGTGCTCTTTTTTCTTGTCAAAAAGAGGAATCTGCTCCACCCAATATTCTTTTTATTTTTTCGGATGATCACACTGCTCAAGCTTGGGGTATTTACGGAGGCATTTTAAAGGATTATGTCAAGAATGATAATATCCAGAGATTGGCAAATGAAGGCGCGGTTTTAAATAATTCCTTTTGTACCAATAGTATTTGTTCACCGAGTCGGGCGAGCATTTTGACGGGGCAGTATAGTCATCTAAATACCGTCTATACCCTCAATGAATCTATCCCCGTAGGACATCCCAATATTGCAAAAACATTGAGTGAGGTTGGTTATCAGACTGCGATCATTGGGAAATGGCATTTAGTGAAACAACCTGAAGGTTTTGATTATTTTAATGTTTTACCTGGTCAAGGCAGGTATCATAATCCCATTATGAAAACGAAAGAAAACTGGCAAGATGGCTGGAATAGTGAATTTGGAAAAGAATATCAAGGATTTTCAACCGATGTGATTACGGACTTAACGATGGCGCATTTAAAGAAAAGAGATAAAAAGCGTCCCTTTTTGATGTTTTGCAACTTCAAAGCCACTCACGAGCCTTTTGACTATCCCAAACGCTTTTCGGCGTTGTATAAAGATGATACAATCCCCGAACCCGCTTCCTTATACGACTTTGGTCAAGCAACTACGGGGCGTACTTTTAAAGGCCAAAAATTAGAATCTTTGGGTGAGAGATGGACAAAAGCCTCCCATGATTCTACTTTCTGGACGACTTATCCAGGACTTCCTTATCCGTTAGAAAATTTAGACAGCATCCAAGAACGCAAAACAATCTATCAAAAATTCGTCAAAGATTTTATGCGTTGCGGAGCTACCATTGATGATAACATTGGTCGATTATTGGACTTTTTGGAAACGGAAGGATTAGCTGAAAATACGGTCGTTATTTATACGGCGGATCAGGGCTATTTTTTGGGTGAACATGGCTTTTTTGATAAGCGAATGATCTACGAAGAATCCCTGCGGATGCCTTTTGTCATTCGCTATCCAAAAGAAATCAAAGGTGGTCAGCGCATTGATGATATTATTTTAAATATTGATTTTCCTGCACTGTTAGCCGATTATGCGAACGCAAAAAATACAGATTACATACAAGGAAAAAGTTTTCGAGAAAACCTAAAAGGCAACACGCCTGATGCTTGGCGCAAGCAAATGTATTATCGCTATTGGTTGCATGCTCCCAAACGTCCTGCTCACTTTGGCTTGCGCAATGAACGTTACAAATTAGCCTTCTTCTATGGACAGGATTTAGGTATGAAAGGTACAAGCAAAGAAACAACCGCGCCTGCATGGGAATTCTATGACCTCCAAGAAGATCCACAAGAATTACGAAATGACACTCATGATGAGCAGCATGCTCCGAGTATTCAAGAGATGAAAGTACAATTGATGAAGGAAAGACAACAATATCAAGATACAGATCTAGATTATCCCTTGATGCAGGAAATATTAAAGAAACAGGGATTGAGCAAATGATCCAAGGAATAGCGCTCATCCATAATTTTCAATTAAAGCTGTACGAAATTTGCCAAGCAGATAGGATTGGAACACGGATTCAACAGGATTTAACGGATGAACACAGATTTTTTATTAAATATCTGCTTGAACCACGCCACTATCAAGCCCGTTAGGAAACTTTGTACAACCTTAATTTTAAGTAGCTACGTGAATTGACATTTTAGCTTGTACTATTACTTCGTGTCCTTCGCTAATTTTTTCGACTGAAAAAATCTCTGCGACCTGATATGCTGCGGGCGTGTGAAAACAGAAATCTCTGCGCCTCTGCGTTTTATCAAATTCATACTACACGTTGTAAATGTCAATTTATCTACGCGCTAGGGTTGAAACCCCTTGTAATACTTCACAACAAGGGATTTCAATCCCTTGAAAACCCTAACGCCTGCTCCAAATCTCCCCAAATATCACCCTTATCCTCAATTCCTACCGAAATCCGAATCAAGCCATCCCCAATTCCATTCGCCAATCGCAACTCCCGCGAGATCGAAGAATGCGACATGGAAGCAGGATGCATAATTAAAGTATCAGGATCACCCAAAGTCGGAGCTAATTTACAATGTTGCAACGCATTCACGAAACGTTTGCCCGCTTCCAATCGAGCTTCGTGGCTTTCGCCTTTTAATTCAAAACTCAGAATACCGCCGCCCATCCGCATTTGCTGCATCGCTAAGCTGTGGTCAGGATGTGAGGATAGACCGACGTAGTTGACGCGATCTACTTTTGGATGCTGCTGAAGTTGTTCGGCAATAAATTGTGCATTTCTGGAATGTTGCGTCATGCGCAAAGCGAGCGTTTTCATACCATTGTGGGTTAACCAAGCGTCCCACGGATTTCCCGTTGTGCCGTTAACCTTCATGGTGGCGAAGAATTTTTCTAATACGGATTCGTTCGCGCTGATTAGTGCGCCTGCGATAGAATTACCGTGTCCGTTTAGAAACTTGGTTGTCGAATGAATGACGACATCTACGCCGTAGCGCAAGGGTTGTTGTAAAAAAGGCGTACAAAAAGTATTATCGGCAACGGTCAATACGCCGTGTTGTTGAGCGATCGTTGTTAATAAGACGATGTCCACACATTCTAAATTAGGATTGGAAGGCGTTTCAAAATAGAGCATTTTGATTTGAGCATTTTCTCTTAGAGCTTGCTCTACGGCGGCGGCATCGCTTAAGTTCACTAAAATTGTATTGATACCCAGCGGCTCAAACATATTTTTAAATAGCGCCGTCGTTCCACCATAGATGTTACCTTGCGTTAATATTGCATCGCCCGGTTTCAATTGACTCAAAACTAGCGTAGAAATCGCTGCCATACCAGAACTCAGGAAGTAGCCCCGTGCACTAATCTCCGTACCGTGCGTTTCCAAATCAGCAATTTTTTGTGCAACTACATCTACCGTCGGATTAGCAAACCGCCCATAAATATGTCCTTGTTCTTTGCCTTGAAAGATCGCCATTCCTTGTTCGAGACTAGCGAAATCGTAAGCCGAAGTCGGATAAATTGGGAGTACGTGTGGACGAGTAGATTCAGTGTGATTTTCAGGTTCGCGAGCGCAAATGGAATGGAAATTTTTCATGGTGTGGTTTAGTTTTTTTCGCAAAGATACAATAGCAAATTATCAAACTAGTGGTAATTAAGTAGATTGACAAAATTGTTTAATTGTCAGATTGTGTCAAATCTTACATAGTGAGCGACTTAGGTAGTAAGACAGATTTAGTTCATCAACTAAACAATCATAATTGCTTGATATTAACGGTGAATTCATTCATACTATCATTCACTAATTTTAACATTGTACTTAGGTGGTTGTTCATGCTATTTTTCGAAGAACCTTTTTATTGGAATGAAAAAACCCCGCTACTCCAAGAGTAACGAGGCTATCCAATTTAATCCAATATGTTTCTAAAACCAATTTTTGTTATGATTTGTAATTAGGCTTGTACAAAGTTTTGCAAAAGACACAGTTTTTGACGCAGATAAACTCAGATTTTTATGATTCAAGTAGGTCTTATGTCGCTCACAGCTCGCTCCGCAGTATTGCGGAGACCCGCTTGAATCATAACTTGTTCCGTAGCATTACGGAAAAAATCATAGAGAATCAGCGTC
>JBGCES010000419.1:0-5498 GCA_045106545.1 Saprospiraceae bacterium | reverse complement strand
GCGGGCGATTATCAAGTACGCTATCTTACTGATAATGGTTGCAGTTCTGCTTTTTCGGCAGCAACTACCGTTACTGTAAATGATGGTGTAGAACAACCTAATATTTTTACTAATTCGCCTATTTGTGATGGCGAAACCTTAGAATTAACCGCAACCTCATTTATCAATGCAACTTCTTACCAATGGTTTGGGCCAGAAGGCGGCAATCCAACCTTGAATACTGCGCTGCCTCGTGCTAGTGTTACTTCATTTAGCAATGCCTATCTAAGTGGAACATGGCGCGTACAAGTAACGAGTGGTAATGGTTGTATAAGTGAAATGTCGGAACCGATTGACATCGAAATTTTAGCTAATCCAGCTGCTCCAACTGCGGAAGTAGTAGCTCCTAGTTGTGCAGGAAGTGATGTGCAGTTACAGGCAAGTACTGTCGGTAACGCTACTTTCCAATGGACTGGTCCTAACGGTTTCAGTTCCAATTTTCAAAACCCTATAATTCGCAGTGCAACGACTAATGAAAGTGGAACTTATCAAGTTCAAACTATCGTAAATGGTTGCGCTTCGCCCATGGCGAATGTTGCCGTTAGTATCGCTACACCTCCTACCGCTGCCCCGACCAATAACGGTGGAGCTTGTGGTGAACCACTACGATTCTTTGCTAATTCGGCCGATGGAAGTGGCAATTATAGCTATCAGTGGGCAGGGCCTAATAATTTTATCACCTCTGCGGATGATCCAGTGATTGATAATCCAAGCATGAATAACGAAGGCGTTTATTCATTGATGGTCACGGATGAAACCACGGGTTGTACTTCGGAGATTGCAACTACGCAAGTAACCGTGATCACTGATGCTACTTTCCAACCTAATATCACAGGTAATAATCTAATCTGCGCAGGAGAACGATTGACCCTCAGCACCTTAGAAATCACTAATAATAACGTCACCTACGAATGGACAGGGCCTAACGGAACTTCTACCAGTAATGGGGACTACCCTGATGCACCAAATTTAATCATCAATGATGTACAAGCAACCAACGCTGGTGACTACCAAGTTAGCGTTACCGTAGAAGGCTGTGCCTCTACTCCTGCGGATATTTTCACAGTTGGAGTTAACGCTCAACCTGAAATTGCGCCTAGTTCGTCGCTCACAAGTTCGCTGTGTACCGATGGAACACAAGATGTTACTTTATTTACCAATCCGACGGAAAATGGAATGGTAAATTTTGAATGGATTGGACCAAATGACTTCACTTCCGTTGCCGAAAATCCAACTATTACTGCTGCCACCTCTATCAATTCAGGTATTTATACCGTAGTAGCAACCAATACCAATGGCTGTGTTTCTGAAAGAATGGAAGTAAGTGTGCTTATCCGCGATCAGCCAACTACTCCAATTATCACGCCCGTTGCTAGTACGATTTGTGCAGGTGAGGAAATTATGCTTTCGGTACCCATTTACGATGGTTCAATCAATTACAATTGGGCATTAAATGGCAACCCCGTTGGCGATAATACCAATTCGATTGTCATCGAATCTACCACGACCAATGACGCTGGCGTTTACTCGATCAGTATTGATAATAACGGTTGTTCATCAACAGCAGCTAGTGTAAATATTTCAATTAGCGAAAGCCCTGTCGTTACGCTACTCGACCAAGATGCGGGTTGTGCTACGGGAAGCAGTGATGTTGCTATCCAAGCAACTGTTATGGGTGGAGATGCACCTTATACTTACGAGTGGACGGGCGCGAATGGGTTTACTTCAACCGATGCTACTCCAATTATTCCCAATGCTGCCAGCAATGATGCAGGCACTTACAATTTGGTCGTAACCGATGCTAATGGCTGTGTTGCAGAACGTCAATCTGCCGTTTTAACCATCAACGATCAACCACAGCAACCCATCTTTGCTAGTGCAGGTACGACCTGTACGGGTGAACCTTTAGAGTTAATGGTGCAAGCGTATTCTGGTACTAATGTGACTTACAATTGGACGCTTGACGGTGTTGCTTTGAATAATAATTCTAATATTCTTTTTGTCAATCCAGCCTCTACTAACGATGCTGGTGAGTATGCAGTAACGGTCATGTTGGGCACTTGTGCTTCGCAGACTACGACCTTAGATGTGGCGATTAGCAATGGCGTTTCCGTTGCCGTAGATAATCAAGATGTTCCTTGTACCAGTGGCACGGCTTCACTCAATTTGACCGCAACCGTCACGGGTGGAAATGCGCCTTATACTTATCAGTGGGTAGGACCGAATGGCTTTAGTTCCTCAATGGCTAATCCAACTATCAATAATGTTTCTTCAATCAATTCAGGTAGCTATACTTTACAAGTCAGTGATAATCAAGGCTGTACTGCTCCTGCAAGTAGTGGTGTAATTACCATTACTGATGCGTTAGACGAGCCGTTAATCATTAGAGAAGGAGGCGAATGTGCAGGAGAAGCAGTGACCTTACGCGTAAAAGAATACGACGGAAATAATATCATTTATAATTGGACGCGCGATGGTATTGCTTTAAATAATGATAATCCGATTTTAAATATTAATCCAACTACAAATACCGATGAAGGGAATTATCAAGTTACCGTAACTGTCGATGGATGTAGTATCAATTCTGATTTATTCGATTTAATCTTACGCGAACAACCACAAGTTAATGTAGCAAACGTAGCTCCTGTGACTTGTACCGACGGAACGCAAGATATTACACTAGCTGCTACTCCAGCCGATCCAAATGGTACTTATACGTACCAATGGACGGGACCTAACAATTTCAGCTCTACTAATCAGAATGCAACAATTACAAATGCGGATGCAAGCAAAGCTGGTACTTACATTTTAGTAATGACCGACGCAAGTGGTTGCCCAAGTGCAGAAATGTCCGTGGTGGTAGATGTTACGGATGCTTTAACACAGCCTGTAATCACTGCCACCAATGCAGCTTGTGTAGGAGAGGCACTTTCTTTGATGGCTCCTACTTACGAAGGTGCAAGTGTGACTTATACTTGGTTTGCAGCTGGAAATCAATTAGCTAGTTCCAGCAATGAATTACTACTCGATCCAGTTACCGAAGCAGATGATCTAGAGTACACGGTAGTAGTAAATGTAAATGGTTGTGAAAATACCTCTAGTACTTTCCGTCCGATTATTCACCCTACCCCAACCGTTGAAATTGCCGATGTTCCAGCTCAAGCTTGTACAGACGGTCGAACAGACCTAATCTTAGATGCTTCTCCCGAAGCTGCTGCCGATCCGATGATATTCAACTGGACGGGACCAAATGGCTTTACCGCTAGTGGAGAAGATGTATTATTAACCAATGTAGATGCGGAAAATAATGGTAACTATACCGTAGTTTTAACAGATGGAAATGGTTGTACTTCTGCGCCCGCTTCAGTAGCAGTCAGTGTTACTAATGCTTTAGATCAACCCGTCATTACCTCTTTAGGTAACGTCTGTGTTGGTGGAAGAACCGTATTGAGTGTACCAGCCTACAGTGGTATAAATGTAAACTACGACTGGCGATTAGATAATACGCCACTGAATGTCAATAGCAATCAACTTATTTTTGAAAATGCCGAAATTACCGATCGCGGTACTTACAGTCTCAATATTAATATAGACGGCTGTACAACTAGCGCGGACGATATTTTTCTTGATGTCTATCTGTCCCCTTCCGTAGAAATTTTGCCTTTGGCAAATGACCTTAGCGAATGTACCAGCAATACAGACGATATTATTTTAAATGCCGAAGCGACAGGCGGAACGGGTGCTTATCGCTACGAATGGACTGGCCCGACTGGCTTTAACAGCACTTTAGAAGACCCGACTATTTTCAACGTAAATAATTCTAAATCAGGTACTTACGAAGTGGCTGTCGTTGATACGCGCAACTGTGCAAGCGAACCAGCTACCATTGATATAGATATTACTGATGCACCATCTACACCTGTAATCGTTTCTTCTGGACCAACTTGTCTAGGCGGTCGCATCGTATTAAGTTCGCAGGTTTACGAAGGTTCAAATACGACCTATCAGTGGACACGTGATGGAATTGTATTAAATAATAATAGTAATGTTCTCGTCATCGATCCCGTGCAAACGGATGATGATGGTATGTATGTACTAAGTGTTACTCAATCGGGTTGCGAAACGGGTTCTGCGCCTTTTGAAATGGAATTTTATACGCCGCCTACGATCGAGGTTCCCGATTTTCCAGATTTCGCCTGTATTGATGGACAGTCTGGTTTGACGTTGAGTGCAACGGCACGAGGTGGTAGTGGTACTTATCGTTATTCTTGGGAAGGACCAAATGGTTTTATTTCCAATCAGCGATTACCAGAATTAGATCCGCTTACTGCTGCTAACGCAGGTACTTATCGGGTATTTGCCGAAGATAGTAATGGCTGTCCGAGTGAGGTAGCCGAACTTCAGTTAAATATAACCGAGCGAGTTAGACTACCACAATTATTGACTTCTGGTCCAGCTTGTATCGGTGGAGAGGTACTTTTTGAAATTGATGAATATGATACCGATTCAGAAGTGACTTACGAGTGGTTCAAAAATGATGAACCTCTACCCTTTTCTACTCGTAGCTTTATGCTAAGTAATGTCAGTGAAGAGGACGCTGGAACGTATCAAATCCGCGTGACGATTGATGGTTGTGATGCGGTTTCCCCAAAATACATATTAGACATATATGAATCTCCTGAAATTAATCTTACTACTGTAACAAATGAAATTTCTTGTGTACGTGGCACTGAATCTTTCACTTTTGATTTAGATATTGCAGGAGGGAGACCACCATATATCTACCGCTGGTCTGGGCCGAATGATTTCCGTTCCACTTTACAAAATCCTACTTTAAGCAACTTAGAAGCTTCTATGTCAGGCACTTACACTGTCTTCGTACGTGACCAAAATCAATGTATAACGAACGAAGTATCAGTAGAAGTTGCCATTCAAGAAGCTCCTGAACAACCTATTATTACTACTTCTGGTCAAGCTTGTGCTGGGGAAGAGGTAATTTTAATGGCGCAAAACTACAGCGGTGGCACAGTGGAATATCAGTGGACTTTAGGTGGTAATCGCATTAATAACAATAGCAATATTTTAAATATCAACGCGGTTAGCAATAGCGATGTGGGCGAATATGAATTAACTGTCATTGTTGATGATTGTCCATCAGCTACTGAAGTTTTCAACTTAGAAATTTACGATAACCTGCAAATAAGTATTACCACTCCACCTAGTTTCTCTTGTAGTTCTGGTACAGAAAGTCATACTTTTGAAGCGGTAGTGACTGGTGGTGAAGCACCTTACACCTACCAGTGGAATGGTGTTAATAATTTCACTTCCAACCTTCCTAATCCGACCATTTCTAACCTCACCGAAAACTTTAGTGGAACTTATACACTCGTAGTGAGTGATGCAAATGGCTGTATGGCTAATGCTGTTTCTACCGAACTGGTAGTCACTAATGGTCTTGC
>JBGCES010000418.1:0-6517 GCA_045106545.1 Saprospiraceae bacterium | reverse complement strand
ATAATTAATTCAACATTTAAGATTTAGAAATGAGGATTTCGGCATGGCTTATCATTATTTAGAATCAATTTCTATGCAAAAACTACAATTCCAACTCCGCCCTCAAGACGACTTTATTGAACTCAACAAACTGCTTAAACTACAACAAATCGCGCAAAGCGGGGGACACGCCAATTTATTGATTGAAGATGGAGAAGTGAAAGTAAATGGTAAAGTAGAATATCGTAAGCGTAATAAAATTAGAGCGGGAGATGTCATTGAGATCGATGCGGTACAAATTGTCGTCGAAAAGGGTTAATCGATAATTGACTAGGGGAGTGAGGAGCTGAAAATAAAATTAAGCTATCTTTGATGCGGATATTAAAAAATTATGGAGTGATTTTCGAGGATAGCTTGTCTAATTGAATTTCTTCATTCAAGTATTTAAAACCTATTCACATTTAACAATAATTATACTTCCCATGCAACGGTTATCACCCTTCCAGTTGATTCCTTTTCTTTCTATATTGATGGTTGTTTGTTTACCAAAATCGACTACTGCTCAGTGGTTCTTGGAAATCGGTGAGACGATTGGTATCGATCAAGTAGTAGAAGACCGTGCTAAGTTAGGCGGTGGTGCTGCATTTTTCGATTTTGATAATGATCTCGATGACGATCTATATATCACGGGCGGACTAGGACGCGACCAGCTTTATCAGAACAATGGCGATGGTACATTTACTGACGTTTCTTTCTTTGCTGGGATTGGTCTGACAGGGCAGTTTTTTACTACGGGGATAGTAACGGGTGATGTTGATAATGATGGGTTTCGAGATTTATATATCACTACGGGGAGTGATTTTACGGGAGCGTGGGCGCCTAATCTGCTCTTAATGAACAATGGTGATGGTACGTTTACGGAACGCGGTCAGGTGTCAGGTACAAATGGTGCAGCACGTAGTTTTTCGGCTACCATGTTTGATTATGATTTGGATGCAGATTTAGATATTTACGTAGTCAACTACGTTGAGGAGACGAGATTTTTACAGGACACGCTAGAAAATGGGACGATAGAAAATATTGGCTACGACCATGATTGTTTTGATAACTTTTTTTACAAAAATAATGGTGATGGCACGTTTACGGAAGTGAATACGGAATTGGGTTTAACTGATGTGGGCTGTGGGTTGGCAGTGACGGCAACAGACTTTGACCAAGATGGTGATGCGGATTTAATGATTGTTAATGACTTTGGCGAATTTGTCGTGCCTAATGCTTTATTTGAAAATCAATATCCACAAGATACGTTTATCAATGTTTCAGCGACCCGAAAAGCAGATTTGCAAATGTATGGAATGGGAGTCGCGACGGGCGATTACGATTTGGATGGCGATTTTGATTATTATTTTACCAATATTGGAGAAAACTATTTACTGGAAAATCAAGATGGTAATTTTGCCGATGTAGCAGAAATAGCAGGAGTAGTTAATAAATGGGTCATAGAACCTTTTACACGTACGACTAGTTGGGGAACTGTTTTTGCGGATTTTAATAATGATACTTATCCTGATTTATTTGTAGCGAATGGGCAAATTGAAGCATTAAGTTTCACCCAAACTGGTCGGCAAGATCCAAATAAATTATTTATTAATAACGGCGACAAAACCTTTACTGACTTATCTGAAACGGCAGGTATTGCCAGTGATACTCGCGCTCGCGGTATCGCACAATCTGACTACGATCAAGACGGTGATTTGGATATGATTGTGATGGTAATCGATATTCCTCAGCAAAATAATACTAATCCTAAAACGCTTTTTTATCAAAATAATGCACCGATTGCTGATAATCACTGGCTACAAGTAGGACTGGAAGGAGTGGATTGTAATCCCGACGCATATGGCGCAATCGCTAAAGCGTATGTAGGTGAAAAGATAATGGTTCAAGAATTAGTGAGTGGCACGAGTCACCTTTCTCAGCATTCCAGTATTTTACATTTTGGGTTGGGAGATGCGATGGAGGTAGATAGTTTCGAGGTGAAGTGGCCAGGTGGCGACTCTGATTGGTGGTATGAAGTAGTAGCCGACCAACGTATCTATCTGCGACAAGCAAAAACTATAGTAGATTCTAGTAATGCAGTGACCGTAAATTTTAAAGTAGATATGGCGCAAGCTGAGATTTCTCAGAATGGTGTTTACTTAGCTGGCGATTTTGTGGGTGAAAATGGAACTATAATATTAGACGAACTAGCCGAAGGCATTTATGAAACAAGTCTAGTGCTTCAACCTGGGACTTATGAATATCGATTTGTAAACGGAACGCCCCTCTTTCCGACTAGTTTTGAAGCCTTATCCGAGGCGGATAGTTGTACAACGGTTAGTAATGAATTGGTCTATCGGCAGTTGATTGTAAATGAAGAACGAACCAATTATGATCTGGCGGCAGTTTGCTTCAATAGTTGTGATACTTGTAAAATTGTAAATGGTATTTTGGATTATACGATCGAGCAGCCATTATTTACTTTACAACCTAATTTGACGCGTACTAATACACAGATTCATTTTGTGGCAGAACAATATGATGAAAAGTGGATTACGGTTACTAATATTCACGGACAAGAAGTGTATAGAACATTGACCACTGATATTAGTGAAGAATTGTTGGTAAATAATTGGAATTCAGGTATTTATCTCGTGCAGGTTCGTTTTGAAAATGGACAACTACAAACACAGAAATTAGTCGTACACTAGTAGGTGAGACTTGAAATAGGTTTACAATTTTTCAAATGATGATTTTTCTGAATGAATAGTTTTTATTCAACAAAATCATCAATTGAAAAAATCAGAATGTAAATTTATTTTTCGGCCAATACTTAGTAAACCTATTCGTTTTTTAATCATTGATACTTCTCTATGCAACATTCCCTCTTTCAAATCGCCTTAGTCGTTAATGACTACGATGAAGCCATCGCTTTTTATACGCAAAAGTTACATTTCCAACTGATCGAAGATACGCCCTTGAGTCCCGAAAAACGCTGGGTCGTCGTTTCGCCTCCAGGTGAAGGTGGTGCAAATTTACTTTTAGCGAAAGCTAAAAATGAAGTGCAACGAGCCGCCGTAGGCAACCAAACAGGCGGTCGGGTTTTTCTATTTATGCACACCGATGATTTGGATCGCGATTATCAAAATTTAAAAGCGAACAACGTAGAAATCATCCGCGAAATATCTGAACACGAATACGGTAAAGTATTGGTATTCAGTGATTTATATGGAAATTGGTGGGATTTAATTCAACCCGTTTAAATTAAAAACCTGCTACATCATCATCGGGATTACGAGGGTCGCCGACGCCTACTAAATCACCGTTGGGTAGTTTCATAATCGCTTTAATAACTGCCATTCGATTCACCTCACGGAAGTTATGTCCTAATGAATCTAGTTCCGTGCGTACTTCGGGAGATAAACCTCCTTTTTCGTACATGATATGATCGGGCAACCACTGATGATGAAAACGACTCGCATTGACGGCAGCTTGTAAATCCATCCCAAATTCAGCAACATTAACGAAAGTCTGAAAAACGGCGGTAATAATCGTCGAACCGCCGGGAGCGCCTAATACCATAAACAACTCGCCATCTTTTTCAATAATCGTTGGGGTCATGGAACTGAGCATACGTTTTTGCGGCGCAATGGCATTTGCTTCCGCGCCCACTAAACCAAATTGATTGGGTACACCTGGCTTTGAACTAAAGTCATCCATTTCGTTATTCAAAAAGAAACCTCCATTACCAACGACCACTTTTGAACCAAAATTGGAGTTTAAAGTCGTTGTCGTAGAAACGGAATTGCCATCGGTATCAACAACCGAAGTATGTGTAGTTTCAAAACTTTCCATTTTCAAATCTGCAAAATTGCCTGCTTTAATCGCATCACTCGGCGTTGCTTTAAGTGAATCAAAACTCACCATGCGATCTCTTAAATAACCTTCGTTGATTAATGTATCAATTGGCACGGCATAAAAGTCACTATCGCCTAAATACTCCGCCCGATCTGCGTAGGCACGTCGCTCCGCTTCCGCCATCAAGTGAACCGCTTTGGTACTTTGAAAACCATATTCGCCAAGTGGAAAATTTTCCACACTACCGAGCATTTGTAGTAAAGCGACGCCACCACTAGAAGAAGGAGGCATAGAAATGACTTTATAATTTTTGTAATTTCCAATTAGCGGCTCGCGCCATTTTGCCGTATATTTTTGTAAATCTTCTAAGGTGATAATTCCATTACCACGTTGCATTTCTGCTACGATTTTATTTGCAGTTTCACCTTCATAAAAACCTGCTGCACCTTGATCTCTAATTAATTCTAAGGTGTGCGCTAATTCTGGTTGCACTAACCGATCTCCAAAGACCCATTCGCCATTTTTGATAAATGCATTGGGTTTTTGATTGAACTTTTGAAAATCCTCGCGGAAGTTATTAAATCTACTAATTTCTGCTTTCGTCAAAGTGTAGCCATCACGTGCCAAACGAATGGCAGGTTCGATTAAATCTTGTATCGGCAAATTCCCATATTTTTCGTGCGCCGCAAACATACCCGCTACCGTTCCAGGTACTCCAACTGCCAAATGACCATAACGACTAATGCTATCGCGCACATCGCCATTTTCATCTAAATACATGTCCGCTGTTGCTGCCAGAGGTGCTTTTTCGCGATAGTCCAGTGCATCCGTACTACCGTCTGCCTGCCGAAAAATCATAAATCCGCCTCCACCAATATTACCCGCTCGTGGATAAACCACTGCCATCGCAAAATGGACGGCAATCGTCGCATCTACGGCATTACCACCAGCGCGTAAAATTTGCTCACCAGCATCGGAAGACAATGGATGTGGAGAAACGACCATGGCCGAATCGGCAATAATTTTCTTTTGAATGTCATATTCTACGGGTGGCGCAGATTGTTGACACGCAGTAATAAATATAAATAAAGATAAAATGAAAAAAGTAGCTAGTTGCTGCATGATTGGTATAGAAATTGTCGTAATGTGAATAAATATTCCACCCAAATGTACAAATAAGTAAGAAGACGTTAGAACACTAGAAGTTAGATAACTCACTAAACATAAGTTTTTTAACTGCTCTTTTACTTAAAATGTTATTTTATTGTATAATTACTAATGTAATAACATTATATTTTGTATATGAATAGGGTGTAGGGGATAAAGGCCATTTTTTATTTGCAAAGCGTTGAGCGAGTTTTTACGAGCCACCTCAGCGGTATTATTATCTTCCCGTGAACAATTATTCGATTGTTAATCCAATTTTTTTCATTTGTTAGCAAGTTTGTAGTTAACAGTTTTTAGTCTGGTAAACGTCTATCCTACATACTATTTTGGTATGAAGGTTTAGTCTAACCGTTTGTAGTATTTGTACTAAAACGACAGCTAAAAACTATCATCTATCCTCTAGCTACCATATCCCCCATACTATGATTCACTACATAGCTAGTTTTAAAACGGGTAATTATTTACACGAACTAAAAAGAGAAAATCGCCGCACGCCTTTTACATCATTTAAGCGAAGTGTATTTTCTTTTTATCAAAAAAATGTCCATGCTTTTCGATTCACACTGCTGCTTGGAACACTTCTTTTACTGCAACAACCACTTGGTGCGAGTTGCATTTATGGTCAACAACTAAGTGTAGAAACGGAGCGAGTTGGTAACCTACTTTGGTGGACAACGCAGTCTGAGTCGGGCAATGAAACCTTTATTATTCAGCGGTCTCTCAATGGTTTAGATTTTGTCACTATCGGTACGATTAGTGGTGCAGGTAATTCCTACACCGAGCAAACTTATCGTTATTGGGACGTAGATGCGGAAGCAATGCGCGTCTGGTATCGACTGGTGGAATTAGATTACGACGGAGTCGGAACAGCTTCTCCAACGGTTATCGCTAATCGGGTAACGCCCAGTAATTTTTTAATTACGGAGATGGAACAACCCGCAGTGCAAAACTGGTTTCGCTGTACCTTAGATTCAAAAATTAATGGACGAGGTAGTTTTACGATTCGCGATTATTACGGCGATTTGGTGAGTTATGGCGATATTAATATTCAGCACGGAGCGAATAATCTGACCGTTGATTTAGGTTCTGTTGCAGCGGGTATTTATCAGATAATTTTTGAAGTTGGAATGGAAGCGGAACAGGTTTGGGTCGAAAAACTAGATGCGAATACTCAGCGAACACGCGTTGCGCGATTGTGAAATGGTGTGATTGTGAAATGGTCAAATGGTGTTTACCACTCTGACCATTTCAAAATCACACCAGTTGCTTTGAATAATCCAGAGAATCAATTAACAAAAAAACACTTCTAAAACTTGGGACGCTCTGTGTTTTCTTAGAAGCTGTTTTAAAACTTCTGGTGAAGTCGAAAACGCCGTATTTTTTGTCAGGACAAGGCTGGAAATTAGAAGTATAGTCCTTTTACACAGCCTGCCCCGATGCTTGTCTCGGGGACTAATTTCTTAACGAAGTACTG
>JBGCES010000417.1:0-14822 GCA_045106545.1 Saprospiraceae bacterium | reverse complement strand
GTTCGCTTATTTCGTGTAAACTTTGGACGATTAACCTCTATCCAGCCTAAAGCCTCTGATCCAGCAATTTCTGATGGCACGCAAAGTAAGTTCCTTCCTAATTTTGGATTAGGCGCATACTATACGGGAGAGACATTTTATGTGGGTATTTCTATGCCTCGATTGTTACAAAACAATATTGATTTCGCAGATGATGAATCAATCATTTCACGCGAATCACGTCACTTCTACGCTATGGGTGGTTTATTATTACCACTGAGTGAAAATTTAAAATTACAACCACAAGTGTTGTTAAAAATGGTTGGCGGCGCACCTTTTGATGCAGATATGAATGTGAATCTAGTCATTGCCGATCGGTTTACCGTTGGTGCAACTTATCGCATCGGTGGTTCTATCGTTAGCGGTGCAGGAGAATCGATTGATCTACTCTTAGCAGCGCAAGTATCCGATAACATTCTATTAGGTCTTTCCTATGATGTAACGCTTTCTAACCTACAAGACTATAATAGTGGCAGTATAGAAGCTGCCATTCGCTACTGTATCGGTGGCAGTTCCGACGTTGAAGAATACTCCAATCCACGTTTCTTCTAGTCAGTATAACAAGTGCTGAAGAAATAAATTTACATCTTGATTCTTTAGCGTTTCTTAGGTAATCCTATCAGGAAAACTACGCAAATTTAGCAGATAGCCTCTGCTAAATTTGCGCATTTCCATTTCTTCAGTTATTTTTTACGAATCCTACTTGGATGGTTTGATGATGTAATGGGTTGAATAGCTCTTTCGTCAATAGATCAATTGTGATTTATGATGTAGTCGTTCATCATTCATCATTCATACTTCATCACTATTTTATAACCATCAATCCTCGTTTCTATGAAAATTACCGGATGGACTACGCTCTTTTTCTTTTTGTTACTAGGGGTTATTCCGCTCCATGCACAAAAAACCTCTAAGTCTAAGGCCGCGGAAAAACTCTACGAAAAAGGAACAGTGCCACGCAATGTAGAGATAAAAAATACCAACCAAATCAATACAGAACATCTTGAATTTTCTCCTGCTTTTTACTCAACAGGCTTGGTATTTGTGTCTTCGCGGAAATCAAAGGGTCCCGTTGATAAAAAAATTAATACTACTTTTTTTCAACTCTACTACGCCGATACGGATCGAAACGGGATGCCACTAAAACCCGAACCCTTCTCCTCTACGGTCAATTCTCAATTGCACGAAGGTCCAGTTTCTTTTGACCAAAAAGGAACAAAAATGTACTTCACCCGCAATGTAATGAAAGGTGGTTTTGGAAAAAGAGACAGTAAGGACAAAGTGCAACTGGAAATCTGTGAAGCAACCAAAGGACTCTATGATTGGAAAGATATTAAAGTTCTACCTTTTAATAGCAAAGAATACAAATGCGCCCACCCTTCTCTAAGTCCTGATGGGCAACGACTATATTTCGCTTCCAATATGCCAGGTGGCTTCGGTGGAATGGATTTATACGTAGCAGAAAGAGCAGGAGACTCTTGGGCGGCGCCACAGAATTTAGGTAATAAAATCAATACCGAGCAAAACGAAGTTTTCCCTTTCATTCACGAAAGTGGTTCATTATTTTTTGCATCAGAAGGTCATGATAGCTATGGTGGTTTAGACATCTTTACCGTAGATTATGAAAATGATCCACAAAGTCCAGTACAAAATTTACGAACGCCTTTTAATACAGTGGCAGACGATCTAGGTTTCATTTTAGATAGAGAAGGTACGCGTGGTTATTTTTCTTCCAACCGGGAAGGTGGCTTTGGCAAAGACGATGTTTACTTTTTTGAAGCAAAAGAAGGAATTAAAGGAGTAGAAGCTCCTAGCTTTATTCCATCTACTATCACGGCTAAGGATATGAATACGCTAGAACCGATTAATCAAACTGCAATTCGTATTTTCGAACGGGCAGCAGATGGTTTTATCGAAGGCGATAATATTTATGATCTACAGCTTGTTCCAGATGCTGATGGCGAAATGACCATGAAGTTGATTCGCAAAAAGGATGCAGATTTAGGTGAACCTAAAATTGTTACTAATCCAGATGGAGAAGCAGAAACAGAATTCAAAAGCGACCGCCAATACATTATTTTAGCATCCAAAGAAGGTTATAAACCTGCCGAAATGACTTTTTCTACTGTTGGTAAAACGGAGCCGCAGAAAATTGAGATGTTGCTAGAAGCAAACGCCTGTCTGACGCTTTATGGAACTGTCAAAAGCCAACCTTATAATACGGCTATTCCTAATGCTACTGTGGTTGTGGTTAATGAATGTGATGGTACCGAAGAGGTATTGCGTTCTAACATAAATGGAAAATTTGAAACGTGTTTACCGCAAGGTTGTGATTTTTCCATACGTGCATCTCAAACAGGTTATGAAAACGGTGCAACTCAAGTTTCTACAGTAAAAATTCGCGGTAGTCGTTCATTAGAAACACAGGTTTTATTAACTGCATTTACTAATGACATTGTCAATGAACCGATTCGTATGGGTACAGTTATCGTTTTAGAAAACATCTATTACGACTTCAATAAATCAAGTATTCGCTCGGGTGCTGCGCGTGAATTAGATGCGCTTGTCGAAATGATGCAGCAATATCCAAGTATGGAAATTGAAATGATTGCCCATACAGACTCACGCGGAAGTTCTAAATATAATTTAGACTTATCACTTCGTCGGGCAGAATCAGCAAAACGTTATTTAGAGAGTCGAGGTATTTCAGGTAGTCGAATTAAAACCTTCGGTTATGGAGAATCTCAACCCCGTAATCGTTGCGAAGATGGTGTAGATTGTACAGAAGTAGAACACCAATACAATCGCCGTACGGAAGTAAAAATTGTCAAAATTAACGAAGGTGTAGATGTGAAATACCAAGATGATGGACCAGAAGTTATTGACCGCAAACGCGGACGAAATCGTTAATTGCTTCAATTCATAAATAAAAAAGCGGTCAAGTTGAATTCAACTTAACCGCTTTTTTATTTCTATTGAGTCCGTTACTACTTACTCGTTAGATCGTTACGCGTTAATTTAAGAAACGCCGAGAAAATAAATTTACATTTTTTCAAATGGTGATTTTTCTGAATGAATAGTTTTTATTCGATAAAATCATCAATTGAAAAAATCAAAGTGTAAATTTATTTTTCGGCCAATACTAAAACATCTTTGTCTGCCCATTATCTATTTCAAAATCAATACTATCGCCTGGTTTTAATTTCTTAGCGGCTGGCTTTACTTTTGGCTTGGGCGTAATATCCTTTACACCAGTAATTTTCTGATCTACCAGTTTATTACCCATTGCTTTCCAACCTTTCACATCAATAAACTCCGCTAGTTTTAACTCTGCATCCAGTTTTTGATTCTTTTCGCGGTAGTTATACTTAATAATAGGCTGCTCTTTCGTCGTTGCGTAAAGCAACTTGGAGTAGCGATTATCGGTAATAAATTCAAATCGTTGTCCCTGTGAAGTAGTTTCGATTTTAAAACGCTTCACCAGCGTCCATTTTTTACCACCTTCGTAATAAACGGCACTGACCGCCAAGTCAGGATCAAACTTCCGAATTTCAACGATTTCTTTTATTTCATAGCGATTCGTTAATTCGTAATCTGTCAGTTCGTAAGAGCCATCTTTGTATAAAACAAAAATCTGATCGCCCGTATCAAACCCACCTAATTGTTGCCCACGTTTGTCCGTATTCAAACGTCCGCTAACTTCATCCATATAGATTTCTAAAGCCCCCAAAGTAGATTGCCCCACTTCTTTTTGCGTGATTTTTCTAACTGGATAACGCGAGACGATATTACCGCCAGCAGCTCTGCCTTTAATCGCTAATTCACCAAAATCGAAATCGAAGTTTTTAACTTTAGCAGTAGAAGCAGCGGTCAATTGTACACTAATCACTTCGGCCTCGCCGTTTGGATTCGCTGTAAAATAGAGCATTTTTGAGCCTTTTGCCCCTTTAGTCAAGTCATATTCCTTATCACGCGTAATCGCTTTCACATTAAAACGCTTACCCATCATTCGTCCATTGGAAGCATCCAAATAAGCCATATTATAAGTCGTGCGTTCATCCCCTTTCTTCCAAACAGCAACGTGTAGCAAATTTTTACCAACAAATGCCTTATCTGAAACGCGGGTCACTAAGAATTTTCCATCCTTACGGAAAACGATAATATCGTCAATATCAGAACAGTCACTAATATACTCGCCTTCGCCACGTTTCAAGCCCGTTCCTATAAATCCTTCTTTATAGTTGGCGTATAATTTTGCGTTATTTGCCACTACTTGTGTCGCCTGAATCGTATCGAAAGTAGTAATTACCGTACGACGCTCTTTACCCTTCGCGTATTTTTTTAATAAATTTTCAAAGTAAGCAATCGCGTACGCCGTTAAGTGCTCTAGGTGATGTTTCACCTCTTGCAATTCCTCTTCTAAACGCGCAATCAATTCATCTGCTTTGAAGGAGTTGTATTTAGAAATACGCTTAATCTTAATTTCCGTCAAACGAACAATATCATCCTCCGTCACGTCGCGCAGTAGCGGAATCCGCTTATCACTTTTCTTACGCGTACTTGGCGTGGAAACATATTCTTGTAGTGCCTTGTCGATCGTTTCAATGACTGCTTCCCAAGTTTCACATTCTTCAATTTTCCGATAGATCCGATTTTGAATGAAAATCTTTTCGAGGCTAGCAAAGTGAAGTTTTTCTTCTAATTCGCGTTGGCGAATTTCTAACTCCATTTTTAATAACGCCTTCGTATGTGCGGTATTGATTTTTAAAATCTCCTCTACCGTCATGAAGTGCGGCTTATCCTCGATAATCACACAGGCATTAGGCGAAATCGATTCTTCACAACGCGTAAAGGCATAAAGTGCGTCCATCGTTACTTCCGGTGAAACGCCCGTAGCCAAATCAATCAACACTTCCACATCTTCAGCCGTATTATCGACTACTTTTTTAATCTTAATTTGCCCTTTATCATTCGCTTTAACGATACTTTCAATCAACGAACCCGTCGTTACGCCGTAAGGTAAATCACGTACCGCCAGCGATTTTTTATCCACTTGCTCAATCCGCGCCCGAACTTTAATTTTTCCACCACGTTTCCCACCACGATAATCGGTTATATCAACCGAACCGCCTGTATAGAAATCAGGATAGATGGTTACGCTTTTACCATTCAAAAGTTTAATCGAAGCTTTAATCAGTTCGACAAAGTTGTGCGGCATAATCTTCGTCGCCAAACCAACAGCGATCCCTTCTACGCCTTGTGCCAACAACAATGGAAACTTCATCGGCAACGCCAACGGTTCTTTATTTCGTCCGTCGTAACTGACCTGCCACTCCGTTGTTTGTGGGTTAAACGCCACATCTAAAGCAAACTTCGTCAAGCGTGCTTCAATATAACGCGAAGCCGCAGCGCGGTCTCCCGTGCGCGTATCTCCCCAGTTTCCCTGTGGGTCAATCAGCAAATCCTTTTGCCCCAAATTTACCAAGGCATCACCAATTGCTGCATCTCCGTGCGGGTGGTATTTCATCGTATTCCCAATGATGTTCGCCACTTTGTGGTAACGTCCATCATCCATCATTTTCATGGAATGCAAGATCCGTCGTTGTACAGGTTTTAAACCATCGTCAATCGCGGGTACAGCACGTTCTAAGATTACGTAAGAAGCGTAATCCAAGAAGTAATCTTGATACATATTATTGAGGGAAATGACTTTAGCCGTGCCGCTTACATCCGCTTTTCCGTTGTCGCTTTTCCCATTGGGTGAGGTAGTTTCACTCATTGTATTTATATAATTTGGGGTAACTATTTTAGCAAAATTAGGGAGCGAATACCTTGGAGGTATTCGATCTCTAAACTACATCCTTCTCAAACACGCAAAATAGTTACATAGTGATCGCTAATAAGGGCTGCAAATATAAGAAAAAGCAACGAAAAGTTTATTTTAAGTTTAATTATTTTGTTTATAATATTTTTTGTTTTAAAATCACTTTTCTTCTTCGCTCTTCTCAATTTTAATAACCCGAACAGTCTCAATTTTTGTATCGCTCACTAACTCCAAAACAAATCGATAATTTTCTAATTCAATTATCGCCCCTTGTTCGGGAATTTCCTGCGCCGTCATGACGATATAACCCGATATGGTTGAATAATCTCCTTCTGGAAAATGAAGATCGTATTTTTCGTTAAGGTGAGAAATTTCTAAGCGTCCAGAAAAAAGATATTCATTACTCGAAATTTGTGTTTCCACATACTCTTCCTGATCGTGTTCATCTTCGATTTCACCAAAGATTTCTTCTAAAATATCTTCTAAGGTGATAATACCTGCCGTGCCTCCAAACTCATCTACTACACAAGCTAAACTCATCCGTTCTTTGATCAAAAAATCCATCAAATCGCGTACCCGCATTACTTCTGGTACTACGGGAACATCTAAGATAATTTTATCAATTGTTTTCGGACGAGAAAAAAGTTGCTGGTGATGAACGTAACCCGTTACCTCATCTATATCGCCATTAATAACTAACAATCTTGATAAATTACTTTCTTTGAATAATTCTTCCAATTCATCAATACTCGCGGTTTCGTCAATATATTCAATTTCCGGGCGTGGAATCATACATTCCCGCACACGGGTTTCTTTTAAATTTAATGCCTTCTCAAACAACTCGCGATCAATCTCTTCTTCAGTATCGGAACGGGAAGTTTGAATAAATTGCTCTAAATCCAAGCGCGTAAAGACATTATCGGCTTCTTCGGTTGGTGTGCGAAACAAATAGCGTAGGAGAAAATTAGATAATTTTATCATGATCCACGCGGGAACGGCAAGGAGAAATTTAAGCCCGCGTAACGGATAAGCTAGGAAATATAGAATGTCATCCGCATACAATCGAAATAAGGTCTTTGGTAAAAACTCACCAAATAGCAACACGATGATGGTAACTAAAATAGTTGAAACCAACAACATCAATAATTCGGTATGAATAAATTGCTCTAAATAGGGATTTAAAATCTGATCCATCAAGGAAGCAAAAATCACCAGAACGATATTGTTACCAACCAACATCGCTCCAAGAAAATCAGACGGTTTATCATAAAAACCTGCCAGAACGCGTCCACGTCGCGAACCGCGTTTTTTTAATAATTCCACTCGTAATTTACTCGCCGAAATAAAAGCGATTTCTGTACCCGAAAAGAGTGCAGAAAAAAGGAGCGAAAGGATGACAATGGTTAAGAGCATAATCGGAGGACAGACACTCTCCTGTCTGTCGAGTTTTATAATTAGCAAAGACAGACAAGAGTGTCTGTCCTCCAACATTAACGAATATCTTTACTAAGATCTTCCACTCTAATCACGCCTTCGATAGCTTTAATTTTGGAATAGGTGAAATCTTGATTAGATTCAAAACCATAACCATAAATAATTTCGTCGGGACGAATGATCGTGACGTATTTATTGGTGTACAATTTGCCTGCGTTTTCATCCCAAATCAATTCTTCAGTTTCTAATCGTTCGCCACCTTTGCTTTGCCAGATGACACTATCGCGGACAATGACCTGATTTTTATTATCAAAACGCACGCCGTACTTCGCAGTTAACTCGCTACTGATCTTTTTATTGGGTGTAAAAAAGTCCACTGCCATTCCTTCGAGGAATTCTTGTCGCGGATTTTGTTTATCCAAATGCCGAATCACTCGCGGACTACGAATCTTCACTCTCACTACCGCGGAATCACTGTACAACATTTCAACGCCCTTCATTACTTCTTGCTTCGTCTCTAAATTATCCATTACGCGCTCAATGTCTGCAAGATCATTCTCACAGGCAGCGATAGTTAAAATTAAAAATAAGAAAAATATTAAACGAGACATGAATTGAGGTTCACCAAATTTATTGATTAATGACTACAAATTTGCGAAAATCTCTACAGAAAAGGGAGTGAATGAAAGGTTAAATAAATCCGATGAACGGTAGAAGGTTGATGGCAGACGGCATATCAATCTTCTACCGATGATATTCTAGAGCATATTCAAGCGACTTTTTAGTGCTGAACTAAATAATAAATACATTTTTTTACTATCGTTCACACGAATACGCTCTTCTTTTACACGTGCAGCAGTAGCGCGTTTAATTTTTGAAAATAGATTAGTATAGTAAACGTAAGCTAGATAAACTCCAAAACGGGCACTTTTAGGTAATTGAATGATACCAAGATAAGCATCATCAAAATCTTTTTTGATGTCTGCCTCGATCATTTCTTTATCTTTATTCGTAAAATGTAAAAAATCGACTCCTGGGAAATAAACGCGACCGCGTTCGTCAAAATCACTTTTCATATCGCGTAGAAAGTTGATTTTTTGGAACGCCGAACCTAGACTACAGGCAGGGGCTTTCAGTTTTTCGTATTGCTCATTATTTCCATCACAAAAAACGCGCAAACACATCAAGCCAACCACTTCCGCCGAACCATAAATATATTGATGATATAAGCTGTCTTCGTAAGTCTGAAAATGCAAATCCATTTCCATACTATCCAAAAAAGCATCAATCAACTCTCGTTCGATGCTATAGCGGCGTACGGTTTCTTGAAAAGATTGTAAAACAGGATTTAAGCTAATACCTTCTTCAATTGCCTGATAAGTTTCCTTACGAAAACGAGTTAACAGCTCTGCCTTAGGATAATTATGAAAGGTATCTACAATTTCATCCGCAAAACGCACAAATCCATAAATATCATAAATCGGTTCACGCACGTGCGATTCAAAAGCTTTGATACCCAAGGAAAAAGACGTGCTGTAGCGATTAGTAATCAACTTACTACATTCGTGACAAACTTGTTGGTACAGGCTAAGCATAATTAAAACGGTTGACGGTTGACGATTGACGATTGACACGGCGTAGCATCGGAGTCTGGTCAGCCAGTGAAAAATTTGGTTGATAAATTCAGATAAAGGCTAAGGTTTTATTTCTTTAAAAATTTCTTTGGCGACCACTTGCCCTGAAATCAAGGAAGGTGGTACGCCTGGGCCAGGTGTGGTGAGTTGCCCCGCGTAGTATAAATTTTTTACTTTCTTGGATTTTAATTTCGGTTTCAAAAAAGCGGTTTGCATTAAGGTATTCGCCAAGCCATAGGCATTACCTTTGTAGGCATGATAATCCTTTTTGAAATCGTTGTGCGCAAATGATCTTTTATAAATCACTGCATCGCGAATAGATTGTCCCGTCAATTCTTCAAAGCGATCCATAACGAGGTGATAATATTTCTCACGCAATTCCTCTGTATCTTCTAAATCAGGTGCAAGTGGAACAAGTAAAAATACATTTTCGCAACCTTCGGGCGCAACGGAATCGTCCGTTACCGACGGAATACAAGCATAAAACAACGGATCACTTGGCCATTGTGGTTTTTCATAGATCTCAATAGCGTGCTGCTTAAAGTCGCGATCGAAATACAAATTATGATGATGAACGTTTTTGAGTCTTTTGTTTAAACCCAAATAAAAGAGCAGCGATGAAGGTGCCATTGTCCGCTTATCCCAATACGCTTCTGTGTAATTACGGTGTTCAGGCTGCAAAAGATGTTGATCAACGTGGTGGTAATCTGCACCACCGACAATGATATCAGCAGAATATTCTTGATCTTGGGTAACTACTTTAGTCGCGTGACCATTAGGAACGTAAATCTGTTTTACTTCCTGGTTTAATTTGATTTTTACGCCTAACTCTTTTGCCAGCGTTAACATTCCTTCAATGATCTTATGCATGCCACCCAAAGGATACCAAGTACCCAGCGACATATCTGCATAATTCATCAAGCTATACATCGCAGGTGTATTTTCGGGTGTCGCTCCCAAAAAGAGTACTGGAAATTCAAGTAACTCAATTAGCTTTTCATTTTTGAATAAATCCCGTACGTGCTTAGACATAGAGGTCAACATCTGCAGACGAAATACGCTTGACAATACCCGCAAATCAGCAAATTCAAAAATGGAATGACTCGGTTTGTGGACAAATTCATCCATTCCGACACGATATTTATATTCCGCTTCCACTAAAAATTGTTTCAGCTTCGCGCTACTTCCCGCTTCATAACTTTCAAACATCGCGTACAAATCTTCCATCTTGGCAGGCACTTCCATTACTTCCTCTTTACCAAAAGTGACAGAGTAAGAAGGATCTAGTCGCACCAATTCATAGTAATCGGATGGCTTTTTACCAAAATGCGCGAAGTAATTTTCAAACACATCGGGCATCCAATACCAACTTGGTCCCATGTCGAAAGTGAAACCATCGACTTCAAATTTACGCGCCCGACCTCCTGCTACCCCATTTTTTTCCAAAATGGTGACATCGTAGCCCTGTTTTGCTAGACATGATGCCGCAGAGATACCCGCGAAGCCCGAACCAATGACAATTACTTTTTTTGGCACTACTGTTTATTTTAGGAACGTCAAAATAATAAACACTACAATTTTAAAACGAAGACTTTTTTGTATGCTTTGAAAAAGTATAGAAAAAATAGTCAATTTAAATTCTAGGTATAGCTATTATTATTTCGGCAATACTTATATGTACAACAACGATTTTACCCAAATTACGAAACTGATATAAATCGCTGGTGTTCAACAGCGTACTATAGTTTTTGTTTAAGGAACTTTATTACTAGAATAAACAGAATGGCAAGAAGTGATACGAAAAAATAAATGCTGATTTCTATACAAAATAAATGTTAAAGACAATATAATTCATGAACATTTATAAAACAGCCAAGGTCGGACAATAGAATAGGTAGGCGTAGAAAATAAAAACAGAGCCCCTACCGAAGTAACGACTCTGCTTTACAAAGAGATCTCAGTCAAGACTCTTTCGGGGGGTCATATTAATTCTTGCATGTATTTTAGGAGTTTATTTTATATATGTAATGCACTCATGTCTACAACTAAACTCCCTAAAACTACCATTCAGCAGTTTTAGCTATTCTTTTCTAACGATGAAAATTAGCTTTGTGGCATACAAAAGCAGCAACCGTTAGATCACGGAGATTATAAATTAAAATGACTGAGAATAAAATTGGGACAGTTAAAAGAGGAGATCAAAATTTGATGATGTAGGCAGGGGTTTTCTCATAATTCAGTACAAAGAAAAAGGTTTCTGGCTGATTGAACAAGAATTTACACTAGATATTACATATAATTTTAATTCAAAAATGTCACATTTTGAGAAGAATAGAAAAAAAGTAGGCATATAAGACAGCTACTAATTGCTCTAATAAATTTATTACCTCTTGAGCAAATCAATAATTTTGTATCAATTGTTAATCTTTTTATGGGAAAATTGAGTTATGGATAATTGATTACTAACCATATTAAAACTAATTCACGATTAGATGGATTCTTTAACACAAATAGTCCTAGGTGCAGCAGTTGGCGAAGTTGTATTGGGTAAAAAAATCGGTAACCGCGCTATGTTTTGGGGTGCAGTTGGAGGAACAATACCGGATTTAGATATTATGGCTAATTTCGTAACAGACGAAATTAGTTCACTAGCTTTTCATCGTAGTATAACCCACTCTGCGTTTTTTGCTGTTCTAACGCCGATTGCCTTAGGATGGTTAGTACACCGTTTGTATAATGCGCAAGAAAAAACTTGGAGCGAACTATGGAAAGGTTGGGGACTGACGGCTTTGGCGTTTTTTCTAGTTACCGCAATTGGCGTAGTCGTTTTACCGATTCCCGATCAGGATATTTGGAAAATTAGTGGCACAGTGAGCGCAGCTATTATGGTTGTTCCATTGTTGGTCATGTTCCGCGAAAAACTTCGAGCAAGTCCACATGATTGGAAAAATCCGCGTTGGCAATCGTGGGCATGGCTTTTCTTTTGGGCAATTCTGACCCATCCCCTACTCGATTGCTGCACGACTTACGGTACACAATTGTTCCAGCCATTTTCTGATTATCGCATCGGTTTGAATAATATTTCTGTTGCTGATCCGCTTTATACTATACCATTTCTACTATTCGTAATTGCTGCTAGTTTTTATACACGTCATCGTCCAATAAGACAGCGACTGAACCAAATTGGTATTATTGTTAGCAGTATCTATATGGTATTTACCTTTTATAACAAACACCGAATCAATCAAATCTTTGAACAATCGCTCGCTACGCAAGGCATCGAATATCAGCGATATATGACGACTCCTTCTATTTTTAATAATGTGTTGTGGAATGGCGTAGCGGAAACGGAAGATGCGTTTTACTTAGGTATGTACTCGTTTTTTGATAGTTCGTCTGAGATACCAGCGTTTGTTCGACAGCCCAAGGATATGACGTTAATTCAAAATTATGAAGGTCAACGTCCCGTGGAAGTTTTACAATGGTTTACCAATGGCTATTATAACACGAGACGACTTCCTGACGGACGAATCCAATTTAATGATTTACGCTTTGGACGAGTTGGAACAGCTGATGATGAAGAATCGGATTTTGTATTCAACTTCATTTTTGCAGATGAAGATGGCAAATTAGAATTTAAAGAAGGTGGAGGTGGTCCGCCCGAAGATGGAGAAGCAGAGAAGATTTTTGCAGATTTATGGGCAAGAATCAAGGGAATTTAAAAATAACACTGGGAGTTTTTAGTTGGGAGTTATCGCCAACTAAAAACTCCTAACTTTCTTATTACTGTACGCCTTCGCGTGCTACTTTGTGATAGTGCACCCCTGCGCCATAAACCCATCCATCTTTACCACGTTTGGTTTGTACTTTTACCCATGGCTCGTTTGCCATTTCTTTACCTAAATTGATTTCTTGTTTAAATTCAGTTACTTCATTTAAAAAAGTAACCCGTTCAAAAAGTGGCAATTTGGCGACAACAACACTGTCTAAATGAGGGTGTGTCCGCATATTTAAATTGTCAATAGTAACATACAAAGTAGTACCTGCTGTACTGGATTGCGGCTTAGGTTTTGGCGGTGCAACAGCAGGCGTAGTCGTAACAGGTGAGGTAGTAGAAGCCGCACCCGAGGTAGTCGTTGTGGTGGTAGCAGATGTGTTAGCGGCATCACTCGTTACATTTGCAGTAGAGCTTTCTTCAGTTTGTAAATCTTCACTGTTTTCAATTATCTCTTCTGCACGCATTTCTTCCCGCTTGTCACCACATCGCGAAATACTCCACATAATAAAACAAACAAAAAAGATAAAGATAAGCGCGATTTCAAAACGCGGCGCATTCGTTTTAGGGGTAGGTTGTTGATCAGTTGCCATGATTAAAAAATTTAACTACAATTATTACCTTGAAAAATGGATGCAAAAAAAGCACCTTTCACGGCGAAAGATGCTTTTTTAGAATTCATATTTTATCTATTGCCTAGCTAGATTTAAACGTACAGATAAGTCAGTATCTCTAGTTTGCGCCACCTTTATCAAGACCTCCATCCAAATAATCTTGGTATGTTTTCAGTTTTTCCCACTCCCCATCTGCAGCTAAACGTGCCTGATCTGGCCAAGTACTAGGATTGTGCATTTTATATCTATTCCCAGCTTCCGTCAATATTTCCTTTAGTCGCTCTACACTGCTTTCCGCTAACGCCTGCCAAGTCATGATACCGTTACTTTTTAATAATTGCTCAATCTTAGGCCCGATTCCTTCAATCATTTTTAGGTCGTTCTCACTTGCGTTAGCAATATCTGAGTCTGCACTAATGTCAGCAGCAATATTATTCGGAATATAGTCTACTTCTGTTTCTATACGTTCCGCAACTGTTGATTCGCCGTAGGATTCTGGTGTCGTATCCCCCATTAAATCTCTGGCTTGTCCTACCCAATTATCGCGTTCGATTCGCCCTGGAAAAAAGCCAATATCTTGAGTTACCTGCTCGATCCGTGCGCTATCCATTTCCGCAAGGTCATCATAAGTATAAATACCAATTTTATTGAGCTTATTTTCAATAAAAGATCCAATTCCTTCAATTTTTTTTTTTTTTTTTTTTCCAAATCTATTCGCAGAAATTTTTTTCTTCTTACCTATTTCCTTAGCGCCTCCTTTTTTAGACACAGCAGCTAGACTCGCCTCTAGAGTGGTGAGCTGTAAGTTCCTTTCTCTCAACCTCCCTTTTAAAGAGGATATCTCACTATCAAGAACAGTTTTATCGTGCTTGCTGGCATCTAACTCTTTTTCTAAGTCACCCAAGCTTAATTTCAAAGTGGCTTTTTCTTCTTCAAGAACCTCTTTTTCTCTCTTATATTTTGCCCAGATGAAGTATCCAAGTAATAATCCTAGTAAAAATGGAAGTAACCAGGCAATCACTACATGCCATAACTGCAAATCGCATAAACTAAAAGCTAATAAGGTCATAATGTTTGATTAAAGTTTACTCAATAACTAATTCCACTCTTCTATTTCTTTGCCTTCCTTCCGCCGTACTATTTGAAGCAATGGGCTTCTCTTCACCCATACTTAGTACGAGAACCTTGCTAGCAGCAAGTCCACTGGACACTAACTTTTGCTTAACATCCTCTGCTCGGAGTTTCCCTAGCTCCCTATTTGAGTCAGTGTCACCCGTTGTATCTGTATGGCCCGTAATCACTACTCTACCATCTCCATCTGAAATCTGTTTTATTATGTCTTCAAGATTATCCTCTGTTTCCTTAGAAAATATTGCATTTGAAGAATTTGAGGGAAAATAAAAAGTAAGTTTGCTTTTTCCCGAACTACTTTTTGATTTTATGGAGGTGACAGTCTTAGTTTCTGCTGCCTGACTGATTGCATTCTTTGCCGCCTCTTCTTC
>JBGCES010000416.1:0-6616 GCA_045106545.1 Saprospiraceae bacterium | reverse complement strand
CAACAAAATAAGGACAAAAATTAAAGAAAGAGCTAGTCGGGCAGTGGTCGGGCAAATTGTAAAACGAGTTCGAGATGAACAAGTGGCTAGTAAAACTAGCTAAATCCACTTTTTGATTACAGAATCTGGATTTCTGTGACTACTTTTTACATGTATCCTGTAACTACCCCTATTACGGTAAGCAAAACCATCAGTGTAAATGCTGTTCTAGGCAATTCGTTTTAAACAACCACCACACTAAAAGTGAATGGCTGAAATCGCTCGTTCAAAAAGCATTGAAAGAACGTTTATCTCTTCGTGCTATTTGTCGAATATTTGGTCTCAGTTTTACTTGGCTACAGTCTTTTGCTCGTAGTCTTTGGCAACAAACACCAAGGGATTTAGGCTTAACATCTGCTACGATAAAAAAAGTCAAACGCTTACAACTCTTTGGTATTCAGGCAGATGAACTATGGTCATTTGTAAAAAAGAAGAAAAAAAAGCGTTGGATAACGCAGAGCGTCACAGGTTTTGGGTGGCTTATTATCCCGTTCATCGGTTAGCAATTGCTTATCACATTGGTGGACGGGGTAAAAAAGCAGCTAAGAAATTTTGGAAAAAAATTCCAGATACTTTGAAAGATTGCTTTTTTGAAACCGATCATTGGGATGCCTATAAAAGCATTATTCCTACTGAAAAACATAAGGTTGGCAAAGACCTGACGTATTACATTGAAGGATTTAATGCAACGATTCGAGCTAGAGTTAGTCGTTTGGTTAGAAAAACGCTTTCTTTTTCCAAAAAGGACAAGTGGCATAACTTAGCTATCGGATGGTTTTTATGGCAATTTAATTTAGAACGCCAGCATTACATTTGATGCACCGCCTCTTTGCTTACCACGGTCTCTGGATGATATAATTTGGAAATGCGTTAATATTATCTGGATGTGCTAAAATAATAGAGAATAATATCTCCGCCCTTTCATTATCGGGTCCCTGATAGATAGTTCGACCGTCCAGATTAATATCACTAGAATAATAACCTGGTTTAATATAATTGGCGGCAAATTCCGTGTTTTCAATGCTATCAAAAACCTGGTATAAGATATAATACACATCATTACTTGGTCCTTGATAAATGACCGATTTATTCATATTTGCATCTCCTGCCCACAGCGCAAATCTTTCCCCCACTTGCACCATAGGGTGCGCACCGAAAGCATTACCCTTAGTAAAATCTACCATTGGGATATTACCTGCATCTAATGTAATTGGCGTAGCAGATAAGACACCTAAGTGATTTCTATGAGAGACTGATATGTAGTAATCCCCCGCAGGGACATGGTAAAAATTAAGACGCGTCTGTCCTGCAATATCAATGACATCCCCATCGCGTTGTAATAACACCTTTTTGCTGGCTATCACAATCTTGGGATTGGCAATAGAACGCAACTCGATTAGTACCCAATCCACAATGGCATCATTTCCTTCTACCGTAAAGAGCTGACTAAGATCAGTGGACTCTTCAACTGGCTCGTTGGCACTTAAATTAAATAGAGAGGTATAAGGCTCTTTGGTTGGAATTAATTCCAACTTTCGCAAATCATCGCGCATCAAGAAGGAGTTGGAATTATTTAATAATGCTCCTTGGAGTAGTGCTTTTACCCGTACCGCAGCGTAGGGACATGACTCTACTAGTCGGTAAGAGGTCTGTATGCCACAGGCATCTTCTGCAATCCATTCCCGAATCACACTGGCTGTAACGGCATCGTTATTAATCGTAGTCGCTTCCACGTCTAAAGTGACGGTCTGACAATTATCTACCGCCATAATATCCGATCCTTCAGCAGTAAGCCAACGTTCTTCGCAACTATTATTCGTCACTAATGGTAAACTACCTTCCAAAATTAGATAAGGTATAGATTGCTCCTCAATGTTTTGCCCACTTTGATAAGCATAAGTACTAAGCCGGAAAGCAAATACTGAGTTAGAGATTTGTCTAACTTCTGTGAGTAAAGGAGTAGTATCATCGGTTGCTGCTGTTCCAAGCACCACAATGGGATTGTGATAGTTGAGGGTCGAGCTAATAGAAACCCATTCGCTCCCCAGCAACACGCTCCCAGATTCACCAATTTGTTCACCTGAGTTGTTATAAAACGCTCCTTCAGTCAGAGCCAGATACCCCAGTTCCTCGGTAAAATGCTCTACTTCGGCATCTAATGATTGCTCTTCCTGCAACTGTAATTCTACGCCCGTAGGATTACTATTACGATAGCGGATAGTGACGGGGTCGGATTCAATTGTGCTTTGTGATTGACCAAAGATCAGTGGATTTGTTTCAAAGTTGGTGGGAAAATTGATACTTTGCCAGTCCGTATCAAGGAAAGCTTTATCTGCCAATACCTGCTGATAGGCATTCGAACCCCCCGTTGCTATAGCTATCCAGTTGAGTTGAATATCTCGATTAGCCTCGCCAACTTGTTCTTCTGCTTGAATGCGAACGGTAAATTGGGTAGTGGTCACTTCCCTAATCTGAATGACTTCTGGGGCGAGTGCTGCCCCAACTCGTTGTGCTAAAACTACGGGTCGCTCGGTAAAAGGAGTAGGAAATTGAATGGTTTTCCAGTATTGTCTTATTATCTCTACTTGCCCTGCTACTACTTGCTGACCGCCAGCTAATTCATGGATGCGATGTATTACTGGAGCTTCTAGATCCATTTTTGTAATGGTTTGCCGCTGTACAGTACTATTTCCACAAAGATCGGTAGCTGTCCACTCACGCGTCAGAAAACTTTCGCAAGCATTTCCAATTGTTAATTCTTGTAACTCAACGGTGATTCCTGAACAATTATCTATTGCAAAAACATTAATTGCTTCGGGGATTTCCTCATTACAACTGAGGGTTATATCTTCTGGGACATTAAGTAAAATTGGGCTTTCGTCATCTCCTATTCGCAATCTTACCGTACCCGTAGTACAACAATTAGTGAGTGAATTGCATACTTCGTAAGTAAAACTATCTGTTGTACAAGCATAATTGAGATTCTGATAGGTAAATTCGCCTGCTGGGGTAAGGGCTAATGACCCAGCAGTAGTAGTTTCTACAATATTGAATACCTCATCGATGCCGTTTTCTCTTGTCCAAATATCGGCAGAAAAATCATCAGATGGACAGAAAGAAAAGTAGTGATCAGCTGCCACAGGATTTGAATGCACTGTTACTGTAATCGGATTCACTAGATTATGATAGCATGCAAAATCCATTTCTTCACTGGCTCTAAGATAATAACTACCTGCCTCGCTCAATGTAATAGAATCCGCTTGTTGTCCTACTATTGGTAGTCCGTCCCTGTACCACTGCAAGTAAGGGTAGGACGTTTCACTGGTATCAATATGAATGGTTGCAGCATCTCCTTCACAGAGCGATAGTTGTACATTTTCTGCACAGTCAGAACATGAAAATGGTGGTGTGACCAAAACAGTATCAATGAATTGAGTAGTCTGATTATCCTGAATGAAAACCGCTAATGTACCCTCTTCAATGGCAAAAGAACCTACGCTTATTAGCTCTCCGTATGCGCCAGAGCCAATCACCCCATTTGAGGTATAAGCCGTCCATGATTCGTTGCTAATTCCAGCTATGTTGAGATCAAAGCTGAATCGATCATCTAAATTAGTAGACGGAGTATTGTTGTCATTGCAGATTATATTTGACACGCTAGCCTCCTGTGCTATTCCGAAATTGAAGGTAAGTAATGCCAATAACAACAGTCTGAAAAATAATAAGACAATTTTCATAATAGTGTAAGTGTTGAGTTTTGTTCATCAAAAAAAATAGGCGGAAGGAAAAAAAGGGGGCTTACACTGTGCAAAGCCCCCAGAATTAGCACAAATATTAAAATATGATACTTATACGTTTAACGGGGTATAAAAGTGATTTTGCTTTTAATTGTGAAATGGTGGAACTTCTCTCCTGACCGCAGGGAAGAATTGTAATGATTGTGCAGCTTTAACGCACCATTTGACCATTTCACATTTTTAAACCGTGACATGTATATATACAGATAAAGTTAAATCTGATGTTTACCTACTTAAAGTTTCGGGATAATCCATATGAGCTTTTAAAATGAATTTATCTCTATTCCGATCCTAAAACACAAAACTTAGGTTTGGGACATGGGGGGGTAATATCAGTAGTTATAGTACAAGCAGGATTATCTACAAACTGAAGACGAATCTGTTGAGTAGCTTGAAGGTGACAATCTTGATTAAGTAATGTAAAGTTTTCCACTCCGTTACTAGTCGAAGGAGCAAAAGTACAACCGTTAATATCTATCAATCCAGTGCTATTTTCTAATTGAAAAGTAATATCTATACTGTAGTTATCTAAAATGCAATCAGATACACTAATAGATTCAAGCGTAATTGAGCAAGTACCTGGTGCCTGATAAGTGGTTGTCGCCTGACAACTATTATCATCAGGCACACTCACTGTAATAACCAATTCTTGATTGATGTCACATGTCATGCCGCTTAAAGTAAAAACCTCCATCGCCGTCTGAGAACGCTCAGTACTAGCTTGCGCAACACTGAAGCGCTGACCATTAATTTCTAGCTCTTCGGTAGGTAAATCTCGATAAGCTACTGTGACTCGTAAATCGTACTGTCCAGCAATGCAATCCGTTGTTTCTACATTTTCGATGCTAATATTACAGTTAGAACAGTGATCGGGTGCTTCCAGGTATACCGTATTTCTTTCGCAACTCGCATTACTAGCATCAGATATATCAAACACTAAAGAATCACCATACATTGAAAAACTTTGGTCAATGTTGGTTGACTCCTGATAGGGAATATCAGACAGAATCACGTCGCCCGTGATATTATAGGTTTCATCAGGGCTATTCGTGTTTGTATTGGTTACTATGATAGTGAACGTATCGTCAGTCGGATTACCACTCGTACCATTATTGTCACAGATAAATTCCAAATTAAAATTACAACAATCCGGATCATCACCATCTACTAACCCATCTCCGTCATCATCTCTCCCATTGTCACATATCTCTCCCTGTGGTGTATCACAATCTCCACCTACGCAAGCCGCACTTCCATCCGCATTAGTCAAGTCGTCGTAATTAATTCCGATTGCTTCTGTAGTCTGATTAGGACTATTGTTCTCAGAAATCACGGTGTATTGATTGGTAATACTACCCGCAGTGGCAGAACGACTATGATAAAAAGATAGACATTCGCTACCATTGCTGGTAATCACACTTTCCGCCACATCTAAACAGATAGTAGCAACGGGAGTGAAAGTATTGGTAACTAATTGCGTAGCTGCACTGGGGGTGGTTTTATCCGTTTGGATAATGCTAAAATCCAGAAAACCCAGATTGTTATCAATATCATTTAGTGGACTAGCCGACTCTTGACCCTGCCCGCTAATCTTCACATTTTGATCAATTTGTGCACTGCTATAATAGCTACTTGGCAGCAAAGAAGTGACAGAAGTAACGGTCATTAAATCTCCATCAAAAAAGAGGCGATAGTTTTGATCACCCAACGTCCAGTTACTAGAATTAGATTGTACTTCCAGCTGATAACATACCTGACGAGCATCACAATCCAGAAAATTACGACTCAACTGAATATCCCAGCGCGCATCAACGGAACAATCCGTCAGACAGGCCGCATTTCCATCCGCACTAGTCAAGTCGTCGTAACCGTCACCAACAGTTGCGCTCGTATTATCGGGGCTATCATTTTCTGAGATGACCGTGTATTGATTAGTAATACTCCCAGCCGTACTTGGACGACTATAGTAAAAACTCAAACAATCATCGCCACTATTTGTAATCACGCTTTCTGCTACGTCTAGGCAGATCGTAGCAACGGGGGTAAAAGTATTCGTTGTTAACAGAGCTGCCGAAGCGGGGGCTGTCTTATCCGTTTGAATAATATTAAAATCTAAAAAACCCAGATTATCGTCAATATCATCTAATGGACTAGCCGACTCTTGACCCTGCCCGCTAATCTTCACATTTTGATCGATTTGTGCAGTGCTATAATAGCTACTTGGCAGCAAGGAAGTGACAGAAGTAACGGTCATTAAATCTCCATCAAAAAAGAGGCGATAGTTTTGGTCGCCGAGTGTCCAGTCGCTAGAGTTAGATTGTACTTCCAACTGGTAGCAAACTTGGCGTGCATCACAGTCTAGAAAATTACGATTCAACTGAACATTCCAGCTATTCTGTGCACAAAGTATTGTCGGACAACTAAAAAGAATTAATATCAATCCAATGGTTACTGCTGCTAATCTGTCTTCAAATTGATGTAGTGAGGGAGAAATACTTCGAATCATGATTTAAAAAATTATTGATATCTATCATTTTTTAATATCTCAAGCTACCTAAAAATTAAAGTCACATTTAAATAATTTACATATCTCCTCTTCTAATAACTACCTGTATCGGTAAACACAATGTATTTGCACATTGATTACAATCTGCTCCGACACAAGCCGCATTTCCATCGGCACTGGTCAGGTCGTCGTAGTTGACCCCCATAGCCCCTGTCGTATTATTGGGGCTATCATTTTCCGAGATCACGGTATATTGATTCGTAATGCTACCCGC
>JBGCES010000415.1:0-6310 GCA_045106545.1 Saprospiraceae bacterium | reverse complement strand
GACGGCAATCAATATCACTGGTTTAGAAGCAGATGGTAATGCGGTTGACATCCGCGCAGAGGTTTGTAAGAATGGACAAACGACTTGTCCTGATTTGATAAAAACAGCATTATTTACTGCTCCTGACGCTTGTGATGAGCCGCAAGGTGAACCCTGTGTCACTTATCCTTCGGAGCGTTCCGTAGATGATATTACCACTTCAGCCGCGACCATCAATTGGAGTGCGGCAGAAGATGCGCTTTACTATCAAGTACGCGTAAGAGTACGATTGACAAGTTCATGGTCGTCTTGGTATTATTTCGATTATTCTTACGATAATCAACTGAATATCATTGGTTTATCTGCCAACACACGCTACCAATTTCGCGTACGCACCCGCTGTCCACAAGGCTGGACACGCTGGTCACCAAACCAGAATTTCTATACACCAGCTAGTTTAATCGGGGACGATGAATTACAAAACACTACGAACGAACAAACCCTCTCTTTGGGCGAATCAAACGTCAAGCCTACGCAGATTTTCCAAGTTACTCAACTAGCAGATCCGCAAGTAGCTAGTTTGGCGTTAACGCCTAAAATGAACGTTTTTCCTAATCCAGCACGGCAGTTCTTGCAAATAGAACTACCGCAACCACCGACCGCGCCCGTT
Organism: Saprospiraceae bacterium; assembly: GCA_045106545.1. Taxonomy (GTDB): domain Bacteria; phylum Bacteroidota; class Bacteroidia; order Chitinophagales; family Saprospiraceae; genus JBGCES01. The sequence goes on along the minus strand of JBGCES010000415.1, from coordinate 5,661 downwards.
GAGATTTATAACCTAAATGGCGTATTACAATTACAGCAAATGATAAAGGAAACCGAAACGCAAATTGATATTTCGACTTTGCCGAATGGTATTTATTACTTGCGAACGGAAGTGGATGGAGAGATGATGATGCAGCGAGTGGTGAAGATGTAGAAAAGTGTTTAATGTAAAACCGCAAAATGTAAAATTTTAAATGTAAAAGTTGAGCGGCATGCACTTTTTGCGTGTACGAGTTTACATTTCTGTTATCAAAATTTCAATCGAATAACGTCATGTAGTTTCAAAATACGATACTCACTTCTATACCGCAATGCTGCGGTACAGGCTATTTTACATTTTGCGGTTTTCTCCTTGCAGTCGAGAGAGAAGTTTACATTTTACATTAAATCAATTTTAATTTTTTCAAAAAAAATCACATCCACGTAGGGGGGGAACAAATTTTTCGTGTCTATGGTAACGAAATCGCCAAATAAATAAGATTAATGAATCACCCGAGGCGAAATTATTTATATCAAATAGTAGGAAAGTCGCAGTTAAGGGATGCTGATATGACTGCTTTTCCGACCTAACTAAACTGAGCGTACCATGAATCTCGAAGCAAAAAAACAATTCATCTCTACTTTTCCATTGTTTTCCGTATTGAATGCAGACGAGCAAGTGCAGCTAGAACGGATGTTGGAACACAAAGTAAAAGAAAAATACAGTTTTATCTACCACCCTGAGACACCATCTGATGTCATTTTCTTCTTGGCACGTGGAACGGTAAAAATCGGTACGCACTCGACGGATGGAAAAGAAGTGATCAAATCTTTGGTTCACCCGATGGCAATGTTTGGCGAATTAGGATTGATTGGTGAAAAGAAGCGTCAAGACTTTGCGCAAGCTTTGAAAGAAGATGTACATGTTTATACACTACGCGTAACGGATTTCAAAAAATTGATGCGTAACAACTTCGATTTATGTAATTCCGTAATGTCACTCTTCGGTGGTCGCTTAATGCGCGCCGAAACGAAGTTAGAGTCGTTAATCTTTAAAGATGCTCGTACCAGAATCATCGATTTTATCAAAGATTCTGTTTTGAAACGTGGTCGCCGCGTAGGATATGAAATGTTACTAAAGCACTCATTAACGCACCAAGACATCGCAAATATCACTTGCACTTCGCGTCAAACGGTTACTTTGGTATTAAATGAATTGAAAAAATTAGATTTGATTTATTTCAATCGCGGTAAGATTTTAGTGCGCGATATGGCTAAATTGGTTTAAACCAGAAGACAGAGGAGAGAGCATTTCATTGAGAGAAGAGAGACTTGACATGTGGATTGATGTTAAATATTAACTACATAGCTCACGTCATTTTGTATCCCACTTTGTCCAATTTTAAATCAGAATAATATCACCCGACTGTTCAACTTATTTTTTATTTTTTGTTACGCTTAATAATTTGCAAATTAAAAAGGGCTGTCCATTGGGCGGCTCTTTTTTTTGTTTATTTAAACAAATCTTCCATCGTTACCACCTGATCTACTTCATTCAACTTATGTTCATTATCAGCTACCCCCATGGTAGTGATAATTGTAATAAATAAGTGTTTTGTAGTTTTGGTGTGGTAGCTAAAAACTTGTTTTTTGATACTCAGATTAGCCGCATCTTTCTTAGAAACCACGTAATTTTTAGTGCTAAATTTAATCTCACAAATATTGATCGACTGATCACTTCGATCTATCAGCAAATCAATTTGTGTTCCAGGCAAACCATCCTTTGGTCGGGCAACAAAAGAAGCAATCGAAGAAGTCATACCTGCAATACTTAACGCCTTTCTAATTTGCTGGATGTGAGTAAGGCAAATATTTTCAAAAGTATAACCACTCCACGTTTTCCAAAGCGGTAAATCGCTTAATTTGGTAAAATCTAACTGGCTGGTTTTCCCTAATGGTTCTAAAAAAGTTAAATAAAATAACGAGTAAGCATCTGTCAAGCGATACAAACTTTGCTTCGTCTTTTTACCATAACCACCATAAATCGTAATAAAACCTGATGTTTCCAATTCAAACAAAATATCCGTCAACTTACCGCTATTTGTCAATTTCGTTATTTTGATAATTTCGTTGCGCGTTAAGCCTTTACGTTTGCTTGCCAAAGCACGAATAATCGCAATGTGCTTTTGGTGATCGCTAAATAATGACGCAAACAAGCGGTCAAATTCATTACGTAAATAACCCGTTGGCGCAAAGCAGATGTTTTGAATATTTTGTACTGCTGACAATCCACGTTTTAGGCGGTCCAAATACATGGGAATACCGCCCATGACCATATAAATCTGTAAAATCTGATAGCGACTCAATTTTATTTTTTTCGCTTTGCAATAGGCTTCCGTTTCAGCGAGGGTAAAAGGATATAGGTACAAAAGTCGCGTCACACGATTGTGTAAGCCACCTCGATCATTGATGACTTTTTTTATCATCCACGAAGCCGCCGAGCCACAAATCACTACCACTACATTTTGTTTCACCGCCCAGCTATTCCAAAAATAACTCAACCCCATTAGAAAACCCGATTTGCGCGTTGCCAACCATGGTAGTTCATCCAAAAAGACGACCATTTTTTCTTTTTTTTCCAAACTTTCCAACGCCAACGTCAAATGATTAAAAGCCGCCAACCACGTTTTGGGAATCCCGTTTAGTTCGTAATTGGGAAAATGCTTCCCGATTCGTAAACTGAAATTTTCTAATTGACTACGTTTATTGCTGTGTTGAACGCCCGTTATCTCAAAATCAATGTGTTTAGCATACATTTGGCTCACCAAATACGTTTTTCCCACCCGACGGCGACCGACTAGAGCAATCATTTCTGGATAATTGGATTCTAATGCTTCTGCTAATTCTTGCTTTTGCGCTGTTCTACCAATGACGATTTTTTTCATAAATTGTACACTATTCTAAAGAAAATGATATGATTAAGTAGATTATCCAAACAATAATTTGCTTAATCTATATAAAAATAGGTAGATTAAGTAGATTATCCAAACGATAATGTACTTAATCTGCATCAAATAATTAAAACAAAATGGAAACCAAAGTTGAAAAAGAGATTTACCAAAAGATATTACAGCCTAAGGCAGATAAGCTCATACAGCAATTTATATCAGTACTTTTAGGTAAAGAGAAACGTTTTGTCCCAGAAGATTACGGAAGAGTATTTTATGAAATATGGTTTTATCTCAACTTCGATTTTAGATATACAATTATCGGAATAAACAATTTCACTATAGACATTTCTGAAAAAAGTGATGAAGAAAACCTGCTAGAAATATTAAAGCGATATGATATCTCAGATGAAATTCACAGCAAAAATGTCATTAATCTAAAAAGGAAATGTGAGTTTACATTTTTCTCCGACTGTTGGAAAAAAATAGAACAAGAAGTGAAGGAAGAAGAAATCAGATGTTTTTTAGTAGAATACGGAAGTTTTGCAGGTTGGGATGTCAACGATCTTCAACTAGTTAATGGTGATCGAGTTAGAGTGATATTAGAGGATGAAGGATTTTTTGATTGAAAAAAAATCTAAAAATTCAACCAACTAAGGTCAAGTGTATTCGTAAAAAACAACAACGGCTGAAAATCCAAAACTATCTGCCACAAAATCGTAAACGCCGCTAAAAAGATATTCAAGCGCTCCCGCACAATAAATTTCACCCGCTTCCGATTGGGTTTAAATCCCATCATTTCTATCAAATACGCATAAAAAGTATCATCCCCCGCGTCATCTAAACCATGACCGACGTTCATCAAGCATTTACTAAAAATCTTGTATTGCAATTGCACCACGCAGTAGGCAATCAGCATTAAATACCAACTAAAAAGGAAAGGACCGAACCAAGCGAGGGAGGTCACGAAGAGATGGGCGAAGAAGTGAGAGTTGATTTCGGTATGTAGAGAATTAGATTGGTTTGACATGGTTTGAAAATTGTTCGATAATTGTTTGAAAGTTGTTAGAGGTCGTCTTACTACCGATTAAACTTTTGTCCTTTATATTTTGAGCCGTTGAGAGAGGTCATAAAGTTGGTAATTTTGACGCAAACTGTTATTGTCTTTTTATAAAGTTCTCCACCGCGTTCTTTAGTGAGATGCTCCCGATCCACGCAGCGACATATTTGTGATTTCAATTCTTCGCTACTTCCTCTTGCAATACTTAAAAAGTTTACAAACTCACGATTTCCGCCGCGTCCGTATCCTTCGGCAATATTATCCATAATTGAACCACTAGAGCGATCCATTTGATCTTTTAAAGCGTAGTTTTTTGCTAAAGTTCCTCGCTTCAATTCGAGCCAGACTTCTTTAGCTAAATCACGAGCAAGTTGCCAGCATTCAATATCTTCTAATCGTTTAATTTTTTTCATAACTGATACAAATTTTTATTAAAAAGCACCAGTATAGTATGTTCAAACAGTAGCTCGAATTTATATTTTATTTCCGAAAGTTACAACTATCGAACCACCTCAAACAACTTTCAAACAATATCAAACCACTTTCACACAATTTCATCCTATTCTTCCGCCTTCATCTGCGGAAAGAAAAGTACTTCTTGAATCGAAGTATTATCCGTCAATAACATCGTCAAACGGTCGATTCCAATACCCAAACCAGACGTTGGTGGCATACCGTATTCTAAGGAACGTAAGAAATCTTCGTCTAATACCATCGCTTCTTCATCGCCCCGCGCGGCTAATTTCAACTGATCTTCAAAACGTTCGCGTTGGTCAATTGGATCGTTTAACTCCGAATAGGCGTTAGCGATTTCTTTACCGTTGACGAATAACTCAAAGCGTTCCACTAAGCCATCTTTGCTGCGGTGCTTTTTCGCCAGTGGCGTCATTTCGATGGGATAATCGGTAATGTAGGTGGGCTGAATTAGATTCGCTTCTACCTTTTCGCCAAAGATTTCGTCGATTAATTTGCCTTTCCCCATACTTGGGTCAACTTCGATGTGCAGTTGCTTACAAGTAGCGCGCAAAGCCGCTTCGTCCATTTCGCTGATGTCAATGCCCGTATATTTTTCAATACTTTCAGCCATGCTCATTCGCACATAAGGCCCCGCAAATTCGATAACGTTATCGCCGACTTTGGCTTTGGTCGTACCGTTCACTTCTTGCGCGATAGATTCCAAGCAATTTTCTACCATTTCCATCATCCACACGTAGTCTTTGTACGCCACATAGATTTCCATAGAGGTAAATTCGGGATTGTGCGTCCGATCCATGCCCTCGTTACGAAACATTTTACCGATTTCATACACGCCATCAAAACCACCGACAATCAACCGTTTCAAATACAACTCGTTAGCGATACGCATATATAAAGGCATATCCAACGTATTATGATGCGTTGCAAACGGACGTGCCGCCGCGCCACCGTGGATCGGTTGCAAAACGGGCGTTTCCACTTCCAGCCAGCCTTTATCATCAAAAAAGCGACGCATGGAAGAAACGATTTTGCTCCGCTTGATAAATGTCTCTTTAACGTGTGGATTCACGACCAAATCTACGTACCGCTGACGATAACGCAATTCTGGATCAGTGAACGCATCGTAGATATTTCCATCTTTATCGCGCTTCACGATGGGTAGTGGACGCAAGGATTTACTCAAAAACTTCAACTCCCG
>JBGCES010000414.1:0-1629 GCA_045106545.1 Saprospiraceae bacterium | reverse complement strand
GGCGGCTCCATTAGTATCGGTCACCCTTATGGTATGACTGGTTCGCGTATGGTTGGACACGCACTGATTGAGGGAAAACGTCGCGGAGCGAAGTATGTAGTTGTGACGATGTGTGTTGGTGGTGGAATGGGTGCGGCGGGGCTTTTCGAAGTGTATTAGAACGGCAGACGGTGGATGGTCGTAAACTTGACGGTGGACGGCTTACACTATAAAAATAACCGCTTTTAGATCCTATGAAAAATTGAACTATTACAATCAGGCAGAGATCGTGCGCGACCGTCAATCGTCCACCGTCTGCCGTCAACCGTAAAAATAATGCAATTAAAAAATCAAGTAGCTATCGTAACTGGTGGCGCGCGTGGAATTGGCGCAGGAGTCAGCCGCGTATTCTGTGAGCAAGGAGCGACCGTAGTGATTTGGGATGTCGTAGATGGAGCAGAAACGGCAAATAAAATCACCGCAGCAGGTGGCAAAGCAGAATTTCACAAAGTCGATATCACTGACCGAAAATCGGTACAAGACGCAGCAAATGCGATTCGCGAAAAGCACGGACGTATTGACATTTTAATCAATAATGCGGGTATCGTTCGCGACCGTTCCTTTGCTAAAATGACCGACCAGGAATGGGATTCGGTAATTTCAGTCAACTTAACGGGCGTTTATAACTGTACCAAAGCCGTTTTACCACACATGAAGGAAGCGGGTTATGGTCGCATCGTTTCTGCTTCTTCAATTAATGCGCATTTAGGTGCTTTTGGTCAAACCAACTACGCTGCTACTAAAGCTGCTGTAATTGGTTTCACTAAGTCACTTGCACGTGAAATCGGTAAAGATGGAATTACAGCTAATGTCGTTGCACCAGGTTTTGTTGTAACCGATATGACGAATACGATGCCTGAGGAAATGTTGAAAGGTTTTGTAAAAACGATTCCTGTGCGGCGGGCAGGAACGCCCGAAGATATGGCGTATGCGTATTTATACCTCGCTTCGCCACACGCGGGTTATGTCAATGGCGCAACTTTGAACGTGAATGGCGGTTTGATTGGGTAAATGTGGCGGACAGACATTCCTGTCTGTCAAGTCAAAGCAGCAACTGGAGAACAGACATTCTTGTCTGTTAAATTATATAAATGATAAACTAAAAAAAGGCAGACAAGAATGTCTGTTCTCCAATATGGGTAAACTACTATTAGTTCGACACGCACAGGCTTCTTACGGCGCAGCAAATTACGACCAATTATCAGACCATGGCTACCACCAATCTCGCACTTTAGGTGATTATTTGGTAGAATTGGAAATGGAATTCGATCACATCTACGTCGGGCCATTAAAGCGACATTGGCAAACTTACGAAATGGTGCAAAAGGCTTATGCGGAACGTGGAAAATCACTCCCCGAACCCAAGAAGATGATCGAACTGGATGAACACAAGTGGCCATCAATTTTACGACGAGTTTTGCCAGAATTACACGAAAGTGTGCCCGAAATTCGTCGCTGGGCAACCAACGATAGCGCTTATCCAGCTATAAAAAAACGTAACCACCTCAAGATTTTTCATTACTGTATGGATTTGTGGGCAGCGGGTAAATTAGAACATTTACAACCGCCCGAATATCCCAACTGGCAGAC
>JBGCES010000413.1:0-3119 GCA_045106545.1 Saprospiraceae bacterium | reverse complement strand
CTTGAAACTTAGTTTGTCAACTTCGACCGTCAGGTTTACTAAACTTTTAAAGTTTAGTAAACCTAAATCGCTCGTCGTCAATAATGCTTGACAATCCGCATCTTCTAACAACATCGCAATCCGTTCCTGCGGATTACGCGGATCAATCGGCACATAAGCACAGCCCGTTTTCAAAATCGCAAACATCGCAACAATCATATCCAAGGAGCGATTTAAACTTAAACCAACAAATGATTTAGGTGCTAAACCTTGCGCTAAAAGATAAAACGCTAACTGATCTGACCGCTTTTCAAGTTCGCCAAAAGTTAATTCATTTTGTTTAAAAACAAAAGCAACTTTATCAGGAGTCCACGCCGCTTGACGCGACATTAGACGATGCAAAGTTTCCTGAATCGGGTATTTTTTTACCGTCCCACGCGACCATTTTTGAATTAAATTCAACGCTGCATTGGGTAGAATATTTAATTCAGTAATAGTAGCATCAGGCGTTTGCAATGCGCTTTCTAAGAGCGTTTTAAACTCCTGCAAACGGTAGCTGATTAACTCACTTTGATAGAGATCGGTATTAAAATTCCATTCAAAATCAATGGCTTTGCCAACAGGTTTTAAGTTGATAAAAATATCGAAGGTTTCGTAGCGGTGTGGTACACCTTTGGTTTTAGCTAAAACGTTACCGTAATTCAAATCATTTAATGGCGAATCCATGTTGAAAGCTACGGAAATTAGGGCATTCCGACTCGAATCACGTTGCATTTTCAACTCGCGCACTAATGTTCCAAACGTATATTGCTGATGGTCAAACGCATCTAAAATTTGTCCGCGCGTTTGTTTGATTTGCTGCGCAAAAGTGTCGCTTGCTCCTACTTTCAAGCGAACAGGAAGTAAATTAATTAAGTGTCCAACGACGTTTCCGTTACCAGGTAAATTATGCCCCGCTGCTGCAACACCTAAAATCAAATCTTCCTCTTGCGACCAACGTTGTAAAAAGGTAGAAAAAGCAGAAAGCATATAAACATAAAGGGTCGTTCCTTGCTTTGCCGCAGCTTTACGAAATTGCTGTGTCAATTCCGCTGAAAAGTTAATCTTCTGACTGCTCCCATTGTAGGTTTTCAGTGGCGGTCGTTTAAAATCCGTCGGAATCTCAACGGTCGGTACGCCATCTGCAAATTGGTTCAGCCAATAGCGTTGGTTTTTTCTAAAAGTAGGTGAGTTCGTAAAAGTCGTACTCTCTTTGGCGTATGCACTCAACTGTTTCGCTTCGCCCAAATTTTGATGTTCCAAACCACATTCGCGGGCGTATAATTCACCTAATTCGCGCGTCAAAATACCGAGTGACCAGCCATCACAAATGATGTGGTGAACGGTTAAAAATAAGATATATTCATCGGCGTCCAATTTGAATAATTTCCAGCGTGACAAGTGATCGTTTTGCAAATCAAAGGCACGTTCCATCGTTTCCACGCGGTAATTTGCCAACGCCATTTCGCGATCCGCTTCTTTTTCATTTGACAAATCAATATGGTCAATCGGTAACGGTCTTTCTCTTAAAATCTGTTGCGATTTTCCATCCGTATTAATCGTTGTTCGCAACGCTTCATGCCGATTAATTAATAATTGAATCGCCGTAAAAAATGCTTTTTCATTCAACTGCCCAGCCAGCTTAATTTCCGTACCAATATTATACGCCTTCGCCGCTTCTTCACTAAATTGGTGGTTTAAAAATATCTCCTGCTGTCCTTCGGTGAGTGGAGGATAGACATTCTTGTCTGTCAAACTATCTTCATCCTCAATTTTAGTTCCCAGATAGTTCGGAAGTTGTTCGGAAGTTGTTCGGAGGTGGTTGGAAGCGTCATCTAGGTTTACTAAACTTTGAAAGTTTAGTAAACCTGCGCCTTCTCGCACATAAATATCATTCAAATCCTCGCCTTCATATCGATCCATCAACCCATTATCCAACATCTCTGTCAACGTCCTTTCTACCAACTTCAAAGCCTTTGAAAAATCCGCTTCCGTATGCGCCGTTGAAACGAAACAGGGACGTGCTCGCATATTTACGCCATGATAACGTAAAATGCTGTAAAACAGGGCATTAGTTGGATTTTTATCTGCAAATTTTACGGTAAAAATAGACGAAGTAGATTGTACAAAAATGGGCGCTTGTAAGCGCAAAAAGAGATCGCGCAACTGCCCTGTAAAGCGCACAGTTTTCGCATTTAATTCTAATTGTAACTCTTTTCCAAGTCGCTGAATTTCGCGCATCGCCGCCAAAGAAGCTGCGACACTTACAGGGTTTTTAATAAACGTTCCTGCAAAATAAGTAGGCATCGCTTCGGGTGCAGAATCATCGCCAAATTGCCAGATTCCACCATCAAAAACGTCCATATATTTGTGCTTTCCAGCAAAGGCTGCACAAGGCAAACCGCCACTAATCGTCTTGCCGTAAGCTACCAAATCTGCCTCAATTCCAAACCATTCCTGCGCGCCACCTTGTAGCAGACGGAAGCCATTAATGACTTCATCAAAAATCAAAGCGACATCCAATTCTTGCGTTACTTTCCGAATTTCGTGCAAAATTTCATCGTGCTGCCAATGCGGATTTTGCGCTTGTACGGGTTCAATTAAAACCGCAGCTAAATCGTCTGCATGTAAACGTATTTTTTCAATAATTTGTGGATCATCCCAATCTAAAATCACCACGCTATCCATCACCGCTTTCGGTATTCCTGGCGCTAACGGAACCGCTTTCGTATTACCGCGCACGGTAATTCCGCGTAACATATATTCATCCGTCAAACCGTGATAATCCGTATCAAAAATGATAATTTTATCGCGTCCCGTCGCCGCCCTCGCAGCGCGTACTGCTCCAACGACTGCTTCCGTTCCAGTATTTGCCAAAGTCATACGATCCATACCCGACAACTCGCAAATGATTTGCGCAACTTCAGTAGCCAAAGGAGTTAAGGTATCTAGTCCTGTCCCTTTCGCCAACTGCTCCCGCACCGCATCCATGATAAAATCGGGCGAATGACCAAACATGGCCACGCCATAAGACATCACAAAATCTAAATATTCTTTGTCGTCAATATCCCTTTATCGTCTGCTCGTAGTGTGTTCACTCG